>CACZIO010000058.1 GCA_902781215.1 uncultured Lachnospiraceae bacterium | reverse complement strand
GGCGACCCGGCTCTGACGAAGGCCGTCGACCAGAAGATCTACGCCGTCACAACAGCGGTCAGCGAGCTGGTGCACGGCTTTGAGTTCGCCCAGCTCCTCTCCATGTACTACCACGCCTATGTGGAGGACGATGTGGAGAAGAAGATGAAGGTCGTCCGCTGGTTCCGCGGCGAGTATGCCCTCAAGCGGGAAGCCAAGGAGGCCCTGGGCGTCAACATCATCATCACGGACG
The DNA here is from genome assembly GCA_902781215.1 of uncultured Lachnospiraceae bacterium. Taxonomy (GTDB): domain Bacteria; phylum Bacillota; class Clostridia; order Lachnospirales; family Lachnospiraceae; genus CAG-791. The sequence goes on along the minus strand of CACZIO010000058.1, from coordinate 17,095 downwards.
ATGACTGGTACGAATACCTCAAGCTCTTCGCCCTCTTTTTCCGCCTGGCGGGCTATGCGGGCATGATGATCATGATCGATGAGCTGGTCAATATCTACAAGATTCCCAACTCCATCACCCGTCAGTACAACTATGAGAAGATGCTGACCATGTACAACGACACCCTCCAGGGCAAGGCGAAGTATCTGGGCATCATCATGGGCGCGACACCCCAGGCCGTCGAGGACAAGCGGCGCGGTGTCTACAGCTACGAGGCCCTGAGGTCCCGCCTGGCGGAGGGCAAATTCTCCCGGCCCGGCGCCCGCGACCTCCTGGCCCCGGTCATCCGCCTGGAGCCCCTGACGCCCGAGGAGATGCTGGTTCTGTGTGAGAAGCTGTCCGACATGCACGCCGGCCTCTACGGCTACGAGCGGACCATCGGGACACAGACCCTGGCAGATTTCATCAAACTGGAGTACGGCCGGATCGGGGCAGATCAGCACATCACCCCCCGCGAGGTCATCCGCGACTTTATCGAGCTGCTGGACCTCATGTACCAGCACCCTGGCCTGCAGCTCATGGACCTGATGGAGTCGGACGAATTCTCCTACGCGAAATCCGACGAGGTTTCCGACAAGGCCGAAGGTAATTTTGTGGAATTTACCCTCTGACAGAGTAGTACGGGAGATGGACGAAGGGCATGATGTTTTCCATGCGGGTGATCAGGAAAAAGCCGGCCTTACCTTCAGCGGGATAAACAACAGGAAAAGAATTGAGGATAACTGAGAATAAAATGCAAGACCGCCGCTGACACTTCCGCCTCAAAACTGATATACTTATTACAGACATACAAAGCCGTGAAGACGCGGAAGCACACGTGAATATACGGAAATATAAATGAAGACGAGTAAAGACGTGTGAATATTCGGAAAGACGCAGACAAACACAGACTACAGACAGCATTACAGGAAAGGAGGCCGGGTATGGGCTTATTTGACAGCTTTAAGAAACTGGGAGATGTCGTCGAAGGCTTGAATGAAGCGGCCGGCAGCGTCAGCAAGGGCACGGTTGAAGATTACGGTGAGCCGGCGTATACTCTGTATTCCGCACTGGAACTGGGGGATATGCACAGGCGGATCAATATTACGGATGAACAGGAACAGGTCAAATACTATACGAAGTCGAGTGTTTTTGTCCTGAAAGGCAAGACCGAGATCATGGACGCGGACGGGAACATCGTCGCGCATCTGGAGAAGAAGCCGATCAGCCTCCATGAAAAGCATTTCATTACCATGGCGGACGGCAGAATGTTCACCCTGTCCAATGAGTTATTCCACGTGGTCAAGGACGTCACCAATATCGAGGGGCTGGACTGGCAGATCCGGGGCAATATCATTGGCCTGAACTTCAACCTGGTGGATGCGGACGGCGCACCCGTCGCGACGATCCAGAAGAAACTCGTTTCCATTCGCGACAAGTACTGCCTGAGCATCTATAAACCTGAGTACGAGCAGATCGTCGTGGCGATTTTCATCCAGCTGCAGAAGATGCTGGAAGACCGGGCGGAGAGTTCCAGCTCATGATTTTTAACGGATCCGGCAGGAGGCAGGGAGCATTTCCCTGTCCCCTGCCTTTTTCACGGGGTCAAAATGTACCAGGAGGGACGGTTCTCCGTGGCACTTTTAACGACGACCGGGAGGGACGGTTCTCATTGGCACTTCTTTCATGAAAAAGCTCCATTGAGAACCGTCCCTTTTGACCACTTGTAAAAAAATACCGGAGAGAATCGTCCCTTGTGGTTCACTGACGCAGAATCTCAGTGCTTTTCCTTTCTCTGCGCGGAAAGGAGGTGGTCCAGGTAGACGGACTTGAACTGTTTGCTGGCCAGGGCCTGCTTGAGGGGCGGGAGCCTGAGGATGGTGCCGAAGACGGCGGCCATGGCGCGGTGGTTGGCAAAGGCCTGGTTGTCGAAGACCAGGTTCTGGAGGGTTCCCTTTTCGATAGCCTGCAGGACGAAGCGGTGGGTGCTGTTGACAGGGGTGATCACTTCGATTGGCCGGCGCTGCAGGGAGATGGCCTTTTTGGGACAGTTCCGCGCACAGACCCCGCAGCCCAGACAGATGGACTCGTCGATGACGGGTCTTTTTTTCTGTCTGGAAACAGGGCTTCCGGACGGAGCTGTTTCCTTTCCGCAATTGGATGCATAATTCGCGGATGCTATGACAGCGCGGGAAGAGCCGGTTTGGCCGGCTGTTCCGGGCACTGGAGCCTCCAGTGGCGGCATTTCCCGCATAGAGATCGCTTCGATGGGACATACCTTTTCGCACTTTCCGCAGGAGACGCATTCATCCGCATTGATCTTCGGCAGGTAGTTGGTCGTGGCGATGGGCTGCATGGGGCTGAATTTTTTGACAGCCTCCAGGGCCTCGCAGCAGCAGCCGCAGCAGTTGCACATGAAGGCGGGATGCTCACGGACATTTTCGCCCATCTGGACCAGGTTGTAGCCGTAGCACATCTCCAGGATCTCTTTGGCCTCCGACTTGTCGATGGGCCGGGTGTAGCCGCCGTGCTCGGCAAGGGACCGGGCGACGTTGTCGAAGGTCAGGCAGGTCTCCATGGGGGCGTTGAGCTTGCAGGGGATGCCCAGGTGGTAGTTCTTGTGGCGGCAGAAACAGGTTCCGACGCCGATGAAATCGGCCTCCTCAATGATGTGGGTGGCCCGCTCGTAATCCAGGATGTGGTTGGTCTTTTCTGTCATGAGAACGGACTCGTTGACAAAGACCCGGCCCAGCTTGGTGTCCATGCCCAGGAAGAGGTCCTTGATGAAGTCCTCCTCGACATTGATATACTGGTAAAAGAGCTCACTCAGATACTTCTGGTCGATATCGCCCCGGGTCCGCATGAGGGAAAACTCAAAAAAACCGATCATGGGCGGCGGCAGGACGAACTTGCGGACCCCGCGGTCGTAGGAATCGACCAGCAGGCCCTTTTCGCAGAGCCGGTCCAGGAGCTTTTCCGCTTTTGCCTCTGTGGTGCCCCAGAGCTGGGCGGCCTTTTTCAGAGAAAAGGGACGGATCGGCAGTTTTGCCACCCATTTGGCTTCCTTTTCCGTGAAGAGGACCTGCAGGATCTTCGTGAGGGTCTCCGAGGACGGCGCGCCCTGTGTGAACCAGTTGAGCCGATCCTCCAGATTTTTATAAGCATCTCTTGATGTCAGGTGTCCCATATTTTTAACCTTTCGCGTTTTCAGCACCATGCATGAAACAGAAATGTTCCTGGTGACTTCAGATCCTGCGGATTCCGGAGCTCCCTCAAAGGGATCGCAAGGCCGGGAGTCTGCAGGCGGAGCGGGTCTTCCGTCTTTTTTATACACGAATAGTAGCATATATTATGTCGATAATACAGCTGTTCACGCCCCCTCGAGGGCGTGACAGTAACTTGCGCCTGATTCCTATGGCAGAAACTATTTCGAAGAGAAGAAAGTGGAGTATAATCAGAAAAAGGACGAGCAGGTGGAGCTGATCAGCAGGCAGGTCGGATTCATCAAATAAGAGCGGCTGCCGCAGGGCGGCAAAAGGAATAGAAGGCAGCTGTACATTCTGCCCGGGTGTTCCGCCAGCTCTTTGCCCTGGAGGTTATATTATGAAAGAGTATAAAATCGCAGTTATCGCAGGCGACGGGATCGGCCCGGAGGTCATGACGGAGTGCAAAAAGGTCCTGACAGCCGCGGCAGCCATGGATGGCGGATTCCGCTTTGATTTCACTGACTTTCCGTGGGGCTGCGAATATTATCTGAAGACCGGGAAAATGATGCCGGACGACGGGATCGAAATGCTGCGCGGCTTTGATGCTATCCTGCTGGGAGCCGTGGGCTATCCGGGTGTTCCGGACAATATTTCCCTGCGCGACCTTCTGATCCGGATCCGGCACGACTTCGACCAGTATATCAACCTGCGGCCGGTGAAGCTCCTGAGGGGCGCGGATTGTCCTCTGAAAAATGTGAAGACAGAGGACATCGACATGACCTTCATCCGGGAAAACACGGAGGGCGAGTATTCCGGCCAGGGTGCCTGGCTCTACAAAGGACAGCCGGGGGAAGTGGTCATCCAGGACAGCGTTTTTTCCAGAAAGGGCACCGAGCGCGTCATCCGCTATGCCTATGAGCTGGCCAGAAAGGAGAAAAAGACCCTGACCAGTGTCAGCAAGGCCAACGCGCTCAACTACTCCATGGTCTTCTGGGACAGCATTTTTAAAGAGGTGGGACAGGAATATCCGGATGTTGAGACGCATTCTCTGCTGGTGGACGCTGCCTCCATGTTTATGGTCAAGGACCCCGCCCGCTTCCAGATTGTCGTCACCTCCAACCTCTTCGGTGACATCCTCACGGACCTGGGCGCGGCCATTGCGGGCGGCATGGGCCTGGCCGCCGGTGCCAACCTTAACCCGGAACGGAAGTTTCCCTCCATGTTTGAGCCCATCCACGGATCTGCCCCTGACATCGCGGGTACGCAGACCGCCAATCCCCTGGCAGCCATCTGGTCCGCCTCCCAGCTGCTTGATTTCTTCGGGCACGAAGACCTGGGAAAAAGAATCCTGGATACCATGGAGATCATGCTGTCTGACCATCAGGAGAGCCTGACGCCTGACCAGGGCGGCAGGGCAACGACAAGCGCCTGCGGCGATGCATTTGTAAAACTTCTGGAAGCATGATGAATACTGATTAATAGTGAGAAAATGACGGACACAGGGTGCCTTCTGCTAAGAGCAGGCAATCCGTGTCCGTTTTTTCTGTCAATCCATGTAGTAGCGCTCGATCCTGCGCATGATCCGGGAGAAGTCGATGCTGCACTCGCCTCCGGAGATCATGATAGGGATGCGGTCCTCAAAGGAATATTTGTCGGGATAATAGTTCTCGTGTTCCAGGTCATAGACAAGGACCGTCTTCTGCTCCGGGTCCACGATCCAGTATTCCCGCACGCCCGCATTGGCGTATTTGTGGAGTTTGAGAAGCATGTCCTTGGACCGGGTGGAAGGCGACAGAATCTCCAGGGTCAGATCCGGTGCGCCGTCGATATTTTTTGCCCTGATGTCATATTCCTCACAGAGAACCAGCAGATCCGGCTGTACCATGGTCCGGTTGTCCCGGTCAAGCCGGACGTCGCAGGGGGACAGATAGACTTCACATTTGCCCTCGTGTTTGTCCATGCACTCTCTGAAAAGAATAAACAGCTCGCCCAGGATTTTCTGATGAATGACCGCGGGCGCGGACATATCATAAAATACACCGTCGATCAGTTCGACCCGGCGCTCGTCCGGCAGGGCATAGTAATCCTCCAGGGTATACTCGCCCTGCTTTTTTTCTTTTGGGGGTTCCTTTTTCTCAATGCGATAGACGCCGGCAGATTCCTCCAGTCGATCCGGGTAAGCGGAAAAGTGGTTTTCTCCGAGCAGATTTCCGGAAAAAGTATTCGACTTGGCTCTGTCATTCCCGGTCTGATCACTTCCATAAAGATCATCCAAATAGGAATAGGGCTTTGAGGCCCTGCCGGCAGCGGATCGGTCGAAGTCAAGGCCTTCCTGTGCTGCTTTTTTCTCCAGGGCGGCGAGGATGGACTCCACTGTCGCCTTCCTGGGGGACCGTGTCACGCCGCTGAAGATCTTCTGTACTGTGCTGAGCGGGACCCCTGAAGCTTCGGAAATCTCTTCGGAGGTCATGGCAAGTGTCCGTTTCCATCTCTTCATTTCGTCTAATGTCATCTCACAAAACTCCTTTTGAAAGAAAATTTCCATTTAAACACTCTCAATATATTGATATTGTACATCAATGGAAATTTAATGTCAATATAAAGGGCACAAAATTTCAATTTAGATTACAAAGGAAGAAGCGAGGCTGAAAAATGGAAATGAAATTTCCGCTTGGGGCAGCTGCAGAAGGTCACCCTAGCGTCACATCCAGGATCATCATGAGGACAAAGCCGAAGGCAAAGGCGACCGGGCCGAGATTGCTGTGGGGCTCCTCGGACATTTCCGGGATCAGCTCCTCCACGACGACATACATCATGGCGCCGGCGGCGAAGCTCAGCAGATAGGGGAGCATGCCGGTGATCAGGGAGGAGGCGGCGATGGTCAGAAGGGCGGCTGCCGGCTCCACGATGCCGGAGAGCATTCCGCACAGAAAGGTGCCGGGCTTGCTCATGCCTTCCGCCCGCAGGGGCATGGAGACAATGGCCCCCTCCGGGAAGTTCTGAATCGCGATGCCGAGGGAGAGGGCGAGTGCGCCGGCGGCTGTGAGACCGCTGTCGCCGCTCAGCCATCCCGCGTAGACGACGCCGACCGCCATCCCCTCGGGGATGTTGTGAAGCGTCACGGCCAGGATGAGCTTGGTCGTCCTGCGGATGCCGGTCCGCGGCCCCTCCTCCGTGCTGTTCAGATGCATGTGGGGCGTGACAAGATCCAGAACCAGGAGAAAGAACATCCCGATCAGAAAACCGGTGGCAGCGGGGATGAAGGACAGCCGGCCCATATGTTCCGCCAGTTCAAGAGATGGGTTCAAAAGGCTCCAGAAGGAAGCGGCCACCATGACGCCTGCGGCAAAACCAGTCAGGACCTTGCGGATACCGGCACTCATTTCTCCCCTCAGGAAAAAGACACAGGCCGCGCCCAGTGTTGTCCCGGCAAAGGGGATCAGGACGCCGGCCGTGGTGTTGAGAACAGTTGACACGGACATATTGCACCTCCGATATGCTGATACCAAAGAAAACATCTATAATATAAGTTATACATAACTAACCACATAATGTGCCTATATTATAGAGCCCGGTCTGTTCTTTTTCAATACCTGTGGGATGAATTGTTTGCCTTTTTGCTCTGGTCGTTACAGTTCACGCCCTGTTGTGCGCGTGAACATGTAACTGGCGAAAATCGCATTCTAATGCGCTTACGCGCGCGATTTTCGCCGTTCGCCTCGGTTTTTTCACAAAAAACGCGAAAAACACCTCGAATTTTCAGGTGGGTCTGTACTGTAACCTTTGGTCTTTATGGTGGATGCCGGCACTTTTCTTCCCCGGGGGCTGTTGACAGTGTCCTGCAAAAACCGGAAAATATTATAATAATAAAGAAGTCAGCGGGGGTACAGATATGCTTAAGGGAGAACAGGAACTGGAAAAAGTGCCCTACGGAGAACAGCTCTACAGGATTCTTTTTCAAATCGTGGGAAATAAGAAGAATGCCAGCCTGATCGAGAGTCTGCGCGGTGAAAACGCGGTCCTGACCTGGCTGGTGCGCCAGGAGGAGGACGTCCATCCCGGAGACCTGGCGGAGAAGCTGTCCCTGGTTCCGGGGCGAATGACGGATATACTCAAGACCCTTGAGAAAAAAGGGATGATCCGCCGGGAGCGCGATCCGGAGGACCGCAGGCGGGTGCTGGTCAGGATCACCCCCAAGGGAGCCCGCAGCGTGACGGAGCGGCGGGAGCAGATCCGCGTCCAGTACAGCGGGCTCTATGAGGCGCTCGGCCTGGACGATACGGTCAAGCTGATTGAGCTGCTGCACAAGGTGAACCGGTATTTTGATGAGATGTAGCGGCAGTTCGCCATGCCGACAGGCTGGCTGTCGCGGCGTTCGCCGTATCTGCGCAATGGCAGTTCGCCATGCCGACAGGCATGCTGTCGCGGCGTTCGCCGTACCTGCGCAATGGCAGTTCGCCATGCCGACAGGCTCGCAAACGCTGCGCTTTTTGCTCGCTGCCGCGGCGTTCGCCGTATGCGTCCAAACGAAAAATCAGCCGCTTGTGAGCAAGCTCCCAGCGGCTGGTTTTTCGTTTGCCCGCGCATGGCTCACTGCTTCGCGCAATTTGTGCACATGTGGCAAAAGTTTTGTAAAGCGGGAATCAAAGATTGTATACATTTCGTATTGCGAAATAAATATTGCCTCTGTATACTTGCTTTTGTCCGGCGGGGAAAGCCGGGATTACGGAACGACGTGAATCGGCGCGCTGCAGGGTGTAATCTGTCCCGGGCGCACAGTATAAGCAAGCGAGTTCTGAATTTTTTTTGGCCTAATATTTCGTATTACGAAGTAAAGGCGGGCCAAAACTCCTGCCGATGAAAGGAAGAGAATATGATCACGAAAGAGAATATCCATACACTGGGAGATCTGCTGGAAAACGCGGCCCTGGATTATGAGAACCAGGTTTTTGTCCGCTATGAGAAGGACGGGATCGTCTACGAGAAGGGTTACCGGACCTTCGCCATGGACACGCGGGCGGTGGCCCACTGGGCTGTGAACCGGAGCGGAGAGATGGGGAAAAAGCTCCACGTCGCCATGATCGGCAAGAACAGCTATGAGTATATGACGGTCCTGATGGGCGTTGCGGCCTCGGGCAATGTGGCGGTGCCCCTGGATGTGCAGCTGAGCAAGGAGGCCTTTGTCGAGAACCTGGAGCGTGCGGAGGCGGACATCCTGTTTTTTGACTATGAGTATCTGAGCGACGCGGAGTATCTGCTGGAGGCCTGTGATTGTGTGAAGGAGATCATCTGTATCCAGCAGCGCAAGCACCATTTTTCCGCGCCCCAGATCCACAGGGAGTTCCGCATTGCGCACTTCACCTATGCGGCGGAGCCCGGGGACTGCGCGGTGATCATTTTCACTTCAGGCACGACAGGGCACGGAAAGGGCGTCATGCTCTCTCACGCCAACCTGCTGGACAACCTGTTCAGCTCCGATGACGGAAGGGAGACCTGCCTGAGCATCCTGCCCATCCACCATGTGTTCTGCCTCAGCGGCGACCTGCTGCTGGTCATGCGCTACGGCAGCACCCTTTGCCTGTGCGATGACGTCACCAAATTCCTCTATTATATCGACCTTTTCCAGCCGACCATGCTGCGGATCGTGCCCATGATGGCCAAGATGCTGCTCAACCGTGTCGCGATTGCCGCGAAGAAGCATCCCGACCAGGATCTGGAATATCTCAAGTCCCAGATCATGGGATCGAGGCTCCACAAGATCGTCAGCGGCGGCGGCTACCTGTCGGAGGCGCTGGCCAGGGGTCTGGCGGACCTGGGCGTCGTGACGGGCCAGGGCTACGGCATGTCGGAGTGCGCGCCCAAGATCTCTTCGCCCGACTATGGAAACATGGACAAGATCAAGTCGGTCGGCCGGCCAGTGCGCGGCTGCCAGGTGCGGTTTGTGGACGGCGAGATCCAGGTCAAGAGCCCCTCGGTCATGATGGGCTACATCAATGATCCGGAGCTGACGGCGGAGGCGATCACGGAGGACGGCTGGCTCTGCACAGGAGATCTCGGCTACATGGACGAGGACGGCTACCTCTATCTGAACGGCCGCAAGAAGAACCTGATCATCCTCAGCAACGGCGAGAATGTGTCCCCCGAGCTGATCGAGAACAAGTTTGACAGCGACCGCCTGATCCAGGATATCATCGCCTTCGGCGAGGACGACACGATCGAGGTCGAGGTCTATCCCAACTACGAATATGCCCAGGTCCATGAGATCCGCGACATCGAGGCAGCTGTCAATGAGATCATCGCGCAGCACAACGAGGAGCTGCCTTCCTACGCCAAAATCTCCGGATGCACGATCCGCAAAACGCCCTTCCCCAAGACCTCGTCCAAAAAGATCATCCGCAAGGTCTACTTCGACAACAAGGAGGCCAGGTCCGAGAAAAAGAAGAACCTCCTGCAGCCCGTCACGGAGCTCCAGCAGAAGCTGTCCGAGATCGTTCTGGCCGTCACGGGCGGGGACGCAGTCGGCACGGATATGAATCTCTACCAGAACGGCCTGGATTCCCTGGCCAGCGTCATGCTGATCGAGGAGCTGCAGACGCAGCTGGGCGTCGGGGTGACCCTGACCGAGCTCATGGAATCCAATACCATCCTCAAGCTCGAAGACCTGATCCTGCAGAAGCAGGGCGAGGAAAAGATGGACTACAGCCCCCGCCCGGTCTACCCGCTGACCTCTATGATGATGTATTTTTCCTATGTCATCGCGGGCAACACGACCGGTAACCTGCCCTTCGTCTTCCGCCTGGACAATTCGGTGGACCTGGACCGGCTCAAAGAGGCCTTCCACAGGCTGATGGATGCCCATCCCGCCCTCAAGGCCATCATCAAGCCCACGGAGCAGAAGTATTACGCGGTCTTCCGCGACGATGCGCGTACGATCGACATCCCCGTCTACCAGTGGACCGAGGCCGAGGTGGAGAAAAACATGCAGGCCATGCTGGTGCCCTTCCGCTATCGGGAGGATGACAACCTGGTCCATGTCGCCCTGGCGCAGACTGAGGCCCACAAGTACATGTTCTTTGACGTGGCCCATGTGATCGGAGACGGCATCACCATGAACATCCTCATGGAGGACCTGAAGAAGATCTACGACGGGGAGGAGGTGCCGACAGAGCGTTACAGCTTCTACGAGTACATCCTGGACGCGAAGGCCAAGGAGGAGTCCGGCGTGCGCGAGCGCGACAGCGCGGCCGTGGATGCGCTGATGAAGGGTTACCGCATGCGCCAGACCCTGCTGACCCGCCACGACCGGCAGGACTGCAGCAGGGGCGTCTACGGCGTCATCCGCCGCAGGTTCGACCGGATCGTCCGCAAGGAGATCCTCTACTACTGCAAGAAGAACAGCGTCTCGGAGAACGCCCTCTTCCTGTCTGCCTTCAACTACACGGCGGCCCTCTTCGCCGACGAGGACGACGTCTTTGTCAACTCCATCCACAGCGGCAGGACCGACGGCCGCTGGACCGGCCTGGCCGGCTGCCTCTTCAAGACCTACCTGTGCAGGTATGAGCGCGTCGCACACGAGAAGGTCAAAGACCTGATCACCCGGACCGGCTGCCAGATCATGTCCACCATGAAAAACTACTCGCCGGTCTCCCGGATGGGCGACATGTTCCTCCAGTACCAGGGCGATATCCTGAACGTGCCCACACCCGGCGATCAGCCCGGCGGGCGCCTGCACTGCCTGCAGCTGGATTCCCTGCCCTTCCACATGCAGATCATGTACGACGAGGACGGCTTCTACACGGAACTCCGCTACTGGGAGAACCGCTTTGACCGGAAGACCCTGGAGATCTTCCTGACTTGCTACGAGGAGGTCGTCAGGGCTATGATGGAGGAATCCTCCGTCCGCCGCCTGAAATACCACCTGCCCGATGAAGTCTATCCCAAACACTTCTATGTCAACGGGACCAGGCTCAACGAGGAGGCCGGTTTTGAGCTCCTGCCCGGGATCGAGCGGGATGTCAATCAGAACAGAAGAATCAAGGTCTATGTCCTCGATGAGGGATACCGCAAAAAGCCCTACGGCGCCTGGGGACCCCTCTATGTCATGGACTACCAGCCCGCGAAGGTCTGCGAGGTCGTCGAGAACCCCTACGGCCCCGGCACGCTCTATGCGACCGGCCTCAAAGCCAGGATCCTGCCCGATGGAACGGTCGATTTCCTTGAGAAGGTTGGCAGAGAGGTGATGACAGACGGTGTCAACGGCCGCCGCTTCTTCGACCTGGGTGCGGCCGAGGAGGCCCTGACCGCCTGCGAGGGCATCGCGTCGGCGAAGGCTTACCTCAAGTACAATACCGCCACCAACGAGATGAATCTCTACGCCGATATCAAGGCGGACGCCGGATTTGACAAAGAAGCCTGCCTGGCCTCTCTGAAGGACAAGGTCAGCCCCGAGCTGGTGCCCGTGGACCTGCTGATTGCATGACGCCCTTAAGGGGGCATGGCGCACAGCTGCACGTACCCGGAACAGGGGCCGGTGCCGGTGGACCTGCCGGGGTCTGAGCCCGATGTCTGAAAGCGAAAAAATCCCTGCTGGTTCAGCAGGGATTTTTTCGTGCTGACACAGCAGGGATTATTTTGTACGGACGTCTTTTTTCGCACGGTTATCTCATACAGTGATCACGTGCGATCGTCTTTTTCGGAGACTTCCAGCAGGAAGTCCCCGACCGCCGCCTCGAGCTGGTCCAGGTGCAGGTCGTAGCAGTGGGTGTCGTCCGGGATCAGGACCAGCTTCGCGTCCGCGTATTTTCCGGCGGCGTCGACAGAGTACTGAAAGGGGACGGTCTCGTCGCCGGTTCCGTGGACCAGGAGGACCGGCCCGGTGTATCGGCGGATGGCGGCGTCCACATCGATCATCTGCGCCACGCGCACATGATTGCCGCCGAGGATATCTCCGTCTCCGCAGTCGAGCACCTCTGGAATGTGGTCCGGATCGAAGGAGACGCCGAGAACATTGCCGCTCCGGGCGTCCGAGGGGATACAGATCGCGGGCGACAGCGGCAGAATGGCCTTGAGGCGGTCGTTCTCCATGGCTGCGACCAGCATGACCAGAAGGCCCCCCTGGGAGTGGCCGCACAGGTAGAGGTCCGTGACGAAATCCAGCTGCCGCGCGTAGTCGATCACGGCCATGGCATTGCCGACCCACTTGTAGATTGTATGGTCGCGGAAGGAACCGCCGCTCATCCCGTGGCCGTACATCTCCGCCCGCAGGACGGCGAAGCCGGCCTCATTGGCGGCCCGCATGACGCCCAGGAGATGGTCCTCCTCCATGTGGCCGGTGAAGCCGTGGATGAGGATCAGCAGCGGCATTTTTTCCGCGCCCTGCCTTCCCCCGGCAAGCCCTGCTTCAGGGAGCCTGTTTTCTGCATGCGCCGCGGGCATCTGCGGCAGGTCCAGCTTGCAGTGGATGGCGATCCCGTCATCCTGCAGATAGAATTCTCTGTTTTCCATAGGTACTCCTGATAATAGCCTGATGATCCGTGAGATCACTTTTGACATTGAGATCATTTGATATAGATATTGCGTGCGCTTTTTGGCGCAGTCGCGCGGAGCTTACGCTTTACTGCAGGGAGCAGGGGCCCGGCTGAAGACCGGCGGAGCGCTGCGCAGCGTGACCATTATCATAATAGTATCAAATCGCTCCGGCGGGCAAGCTGTAAAATATATCGCCGGGCGCAAACAGATAAAAAAGACGGATCTGCGCGACAAAATGACAGGTCGTGCAGGTCCGTTTTGGGATTACTGAAGAGGATGACAGGCCGGGCAGATATGTTTTGGGATTACTGAACAGAATGACAGGCCGGGCAGGTCTGTTTTGGGATTATTGATCGGCCGGTCAGCCCGGATGCCCATGCCGGTCTGGCACAGGCAGATCGCGGACATACCGATCCCGGCCCCCAGATACAGAAGACCGGCTTCCGCCACCGGGCCGACATTGACCTGCATCAGCTTGGCCAGCGGTGTCATCAGGGCATATAGTACCGCGGCCAGGATGGCCGCAAGGATGGCTCTTGTTTCTTTCATCTTTTACTTCTCCGGTATGATTGTCACGATTGGTTTCGGAACAAATGATTCGATTTCGTCTCTCAGGAAGGATCATCACGGTTGATTTCCGGACAAACTGTTCGGCTTCTTATCGTCTGTATGATAAGATGAAACAAGAGACCTGACCACAACCGGTTTGGCTGTTTTGTAAGATACGGAACAAAGCGGCCAAAGTGTGCGAAAACGGGAGTCAATCTGTTACGTCCCTTGACTCATGAAATGCAGGAAAAAGCAGAAATGACAGAAAAAACGGATATGAAAGATCACAGACAAAACAAAAAGGCGGAGGAGCGCCGGCTGGTCCGGCACCCTTTTCCGCCTCTGTATGATGAAAATTCGAAGATTCTGATCCTTGGGAGCTTTCCTTCGGTCAAGTCCCGGGAGATGGCTTTTTTCTACGGGCACCCGCAGAACCGCTTCTGGAAGCTGCTCAGCCGTCTGCTGGAGGCGCCCTTTCCGGAGACTGTGCCGGAGCGGCGGGCCTTTCTGCTGGCGCACGGGATCGCTCTCTGGGATGTGATCGCCTCCTGCGAGATCCACGGGTCCTCGGACGCCAGCATCCGGAACGCGGTGCCCAACGACCTGCGGCAGATCCTGGATCATGCGCAGATCCGGCAGATCTATGTCAACGGGCAGACGGCCGGGAAGCTCTATCGAAAATACCAGGAGAAGCCGCTGCGCGAAGCCTATGGTGACTGCGCAAAGGCGGTCGTTCTGCCCTCCACCAGTCCCGCCAACGCCGCATGGACCATGGACAGGCTCATGGAAGCCTGGCGGGTGATCCCGGAACAGCTGTGACTGTATACACGACCGCTGAGGCAGAGAGAACGCGCCGGTGTTTTGAAAAACACCGGCGTATTCTCGTGACTACAGTCATGTAGATTATACAGTGACAGGGACCGGAGAACCGTCCCCGTGGTCCTTCACTGACTGTTTCTGATGGCGTAATAGAGGGCCGCGTCCGCGTTGTTTTTATAGGGCTGGGTCCAGAAGATGTTCACCAGGCCGAGGGTCAAGAGGCCCAGCAGCATCCAGCCGAGGAAGGAGAGGTCGTAGACGAAGGCCTCCCACTTGTGGCCGTTCATCAGCTGTCTGGACATGGTGATCACCTCATTGGGGCTGAGGTCGGGCTCGTCCTTGAGCAGATAGGGGACCAGCCTGTAGGAGTAGGCCTTGACGAGCCCTGGAATGAGCAGGAGCAGGCACCAGAGGGCGACATACAGATCCGACAGGAAGAGGGTCAGGAAGGTCCTCCCGTACTGGGAAAAGCCCTCTGTGATCGCGTCCAGCGGTGCGTCCGGGCTCTGGAGGTTTTTCTTGAAGAACTGATAGCAGCCCACCTTCAGCGGGTTGAAGAGGAAAATGCGCAGGGCCATCGAGACGATGATGACGAGGAGCATGGAGCTGACGAAGATCAGGATGATGGCGGGCGTGATCTCGGGCATGAGGCCGGAGGCCTCCTCAAGAGACTGTTCGGCGCTGTCTTCCGATGGAATATTGGAGCGCGCGGAGGCAGTCACACCGCCGGCCAGGAGGGAGAGCAGGAAGGAGACACCAACGCTCTTCCAGTAATTTGCCTTAAATGCGGCTTTGCCTCTTGCTTTGATATCCTGTCTGTTCCACATGTTTTTTTCCTCCCTTTCAAAAAGCTTCTATAAAAGTGAAGCAGCAGAGTACCACCTCCATAGAACGCGGCTCAGCGCCGCATTCCGGCACATCACTCTATGTTATATCTTGGCACAAAGATGGCAGGGTTTCAAGCATGTCTTGCCTGCGGGCGCGGGGCCGCGTACCGGTGAAGCCTCACACGAAGAAAGTCACGAGAATGCGCCGGTGTTTTTCAATGCGGGGGCGCAGGCGGGCCTGAGCCGTAAACGGTGACACCGGCGGGGTTCCTTGTCCATTGGGCTGAACTTGACAATAAAACCGGTTCAGACGTATAAAAAGATTTGAAGAAATGCCGTTGCATTTTCGCGGCCGGATCGTGAGCAGGCCTCACGAGATCCGGCCAGAAAACCACCGTTGAGAACAGCTTTCCCGGACGGGAGGAAGTCCTGATATGAACGAAAACACACAAAAACTGACATTTGGCGCCCTGCTGGTCGCGGTATTCGGCGTGCTGCTGGTCCTGAACCGGCAGACGGGCGGCATGCTGGAGGAGACCTTTATCTTCCTCTTCCCCATTCCCATGGTGGCTTTTTCGGCCAAATACGGTTTGAGGGACAGCCTGCCGGTCTTCGTCTGCACGATCCTGATCTCCATCTTCTGCGGGATCTTCACCTCGGCCTTTTACGCGGTCGCCCAGTCCTTCATCGGCATGGTCTACGGAAGCTGCATCCACGCAAAGCGCGACACGACCAGGACCATGCTGCTGGTCATGGCCCTCAGCGTGGTCTCCAACCTGCTCAGCAGCGTCGTCCTGGCCTCCCTCTTCGGCATCAACCTGCAGGAGGACATCAAGCTCATGCAGGACTCTATGAATGAGGCCATCGCCAGATTCGGGACCAACATGCCCGCCGAGCAGCAGCAGGCCCTCGACATGCTCATGCGGCCGGACACCCTCCTGCGCATGATGATCATCTCCATGGTCTTTCTGGGTGTCGTGGAGGGCTTTATCGTCTGCCAGCTGAGCCTTCTGATCCTGCGCAGGCTCCGCTATCCCATCCAGAAGCCGGCCCCGCTGACATCCTTCTACCCGCCCAAATGGACGGGATTTATCTCCTTTATCTTCTACATCTTCGGCAGCGCCTATCTGGCCATGCCCCAGACGACCGGGCGGGAGGAGGTCATACGCGTCGCCGGCCAGTTGTGCTTTCTGTGCGGCTACATGTACCTGATGTGCTTCGGCTACATCGCGGTCCTCTTCCTCCTGCGCGCCTACGGTCCGCGCTCGCGCGCCGTCAATATCGTCCTGGCGATCCTGCTCTTTTTCACCATCCCGCAGATCTTTGTCCTCCTGGGCTTTGCCTATATCTCACTGGGCTTCCACGACTGGGTGCAGGGAAAAATGATGCAGCGGATCGGGGCGGAGCAGCAGAAACAGAGGCGGTGACAGCCGCGATTCCTGCAAAAGCATGAGCTCCCGGAGCGGAGCGACACAGGTGACCGAGTGCGGTCTGCGATTCCTGCGAAAGCATGAGCTCCCGGAGCGGAGTGACACAGGGGCAGCGAAGCGAACAGGAGGGCTCAATGAAATTAAAGGTTGCGATCCTGCAGACACATGTCTTTGCGGAAAAAGAAAAAAACATCCGGCAGCTGGAGGAGATCCTGGCGGCCGGAAAGACGGCAGGGGCAGACCTGGTCACCCTGCCGGAGATGTTCGCCTGCCCCTATGAGACGCCCAACTTCCCCCGATACGCGGAGCCGGAGGGCGGTCCGTCCTGGCAGGCCCTGTCCGCTCTGGCGAAAAAATACGGGATCTATCTGTCCGCGGGGAGCATGCCGGAGCTGGAGGAAACAGCCGCCCCGGGGCAGGGCGCAGCGAATACAGTGGATGCGGAGTCCGGCGCAGCCGCACAGAGTGCCGCATCTTCAGATGTATCGGGCAGGGCGGCTGCAATGACCATCCGGCGCATTTACAACACCGCCTATGTCTTTGACCGTCAGGGCCGGCAGATCGGCAAGCACCGCAAGGCCCACCTCTTCGACATCGACGTGAAGGGCGGCCAGTATTTCAAGGAATCCGACACCCTCTCGCCCGGTGACCACATCGGCTGCTTCGACACGGAATTCGGGAGGATCGGGCTCTGCATCTGCTACGATTTCCGCTTCCC
>CACZIO010000057.1 GCA_902781215.1 uncultured Lachnospiraceae bacterium | reverse complement strand
TCGCGCCGGTTCTCCCGACCTACTCCCTTTCCAGGGGAGCCCCTTCGGCCTCTTGGGTATTTCTCCAAAAAGATACCTACCAATGTGGTATATGTAATTGTACTTCGCGAAGAAGTTCAATAGCGGAGAGGATGGGATTCGAACCCACGTGCCCGTTAGGACAAACGGTTTTCAAGACCGCCTCGTTATGACCGCTTCGATACCTCTCCGGGTCGGTATTTTCGTTCCCGCGTGTCATGAATGTCTCGCGCGAACATGTGATATCTTAACAAAAAGGTGTGCCGGTGTCAACAGCTTTCCGACAAAAAAATAATCTTTTTTGGAAAGTCTTTGGGATAAGCTGTTGGGTAGAGTTATTCCGGGAAAGCTGTTAACACCATTCACGAATGAGAGACAAAAAGAAACGTCCCTCTTGACTCACGTTCCTCTTGACGCAGTCACGAAAATGAGCCAAATAGAAACGTCCCTTTTAACTCATTTTTGACTCAGTCTTCTTCCGGCATGGCAGAAGCCAGGGAGTGGTTTTTGTAGGCCTTGTCCTCTGTCACCTCCCGGATCACCTGGATTCCCTCGGGAAATACGATTTCTTCTTTTTCATCACCGACATCTATCTCCAGGATCCCCTGACGCTCCCATTCGGGATAGATATCGATCTCGTAGTAGCGGTGGTTTTCGGTCAGGCAGTAGCGGGTCTTGCGAATGCTCCTTCTGGCAGGGTCCGCCTGATCGAGGAAATCGACGTACTCCTCCCGCGAGACCTTTCTTTCGGTCTCAACTCTGGACATTTCGGACAAATACCGTCGTTCAGAGCGGTAGTACATTGCATTTCCGTCCTGCACTCTTTTCCGCACGCGGATCACTCGATCGTCGCTGCTCAGCAGATAGGTCTGAACAATATCGACCTTCTGGCAGTCGGGCATTTCTTCCAGTCTGTGCAGGTCCGGATAGCGGATCAGATACTTCCGCTCGCTTTCCAGCGATACAGGTTCGCCAAGGAAAGTGCCGATCTCCACGATGAGTCTTCTGAGTTTGCCTTCAAAGGAGGTGGAATTGTCGATCACGCGCAGATAGGGGTGACCGGTCCAGGCTGCAGCCAGTCTGTCATCCACCTCGATCGCCTCCTCGGGTGTCTCGGTCCTGGCGCCATTGTTGGAGAGGGTGTAGGCCTCCAGGGCACCCTTGGCCGCGGTGGTCAGGAAAAAGACCGCATCATACTGGTCTCTCTCCTCTTCCTCATTGAGGCCCAGCTCCTGCATGACATTGGCAAATTCGGTGTCGTTCATATAGGCCCGGTTGTCCATGACGCCTCTGTCACAGACGATCAGGATCTTATCCGCATCCATGTGCCGGGCCGCCCGCTCAAAGATCTCCTCTTTTCTTTTCTGGAGGGAGACCTGGCACTTCTGGTATTCCTCGTTGCTGACCAGGGTCCAGGGGGCAACGCCGCCGGTAATCAGTTCGGTCGCGGTCTCCGGTACAAAGAGGACTTTGTAACCGACCCTGGCAAAGACCTTCTGGATCCTGCTCATCGCAGTGGTCTTTCCGGCGCAGGGGCCGCCTGTGATCACGATTTTTTTCACCTGCATATTCTTGTTACCTCCGCGCTGAAATCATTCTCGTAAATCTTGCAGACTTCAGTTTGCGGCGAGGCGGGCGCGGAGACTTTCGACGCGGTCGAGCTTCTCCCAGGGGAGTTCGACGTCCGGGCGGCCGAAGTGGCCGTAGGCCGAGGTCTGGCGGTAGATGGGTTTGCGGAGTCCCAGCATATGGATGATGCCATCCGGGCGGAGGTCAAATTCCTCGCGGATGATCTCTACGATTTTGTCTTCGGGCAGTCTGCCGGTGCCGAAGGTGTCGACCATGATGGACATGGGGCGGGCGACGCCGATGGCATAGGCGACCTCGATTTCCATCTTGTCGGCATAGCCTGCCGCGACGAGGTTTTTGGCGACATAGCGGGCGGCATAAGCGGCGCTGCGGTCGACCTTGGTGCAGTCCTTGCCGGAGAAGGCGCCGCCGCCGTGGCGGGCAAAGCCGCCGTAGGTGTCGACGATGATCTTGCGGCCGGTGAGGCCTGCGTCACCGTTGGGGCCGCCGACGACGAAGCGTCCGGTGGGATTGATGTAATATTTGGTGTTTTCGTCGACCATATCGGCAGGGATCACCTGATCGATGACATATTTGCGCATGTCGGCGTGGATCTGTTCCTGGCTGGTCTCGGGTGTGTGCTGGGTCGAGAGGACGACCGCCTCGACACGGACTGCCTTGCCGTTCTCATCATATTCGACAGAGACCTGGGCCTTTCCGTCCGGGCGCAGGTATGGAAGGGTCCCGTCCTTGCGGACCTGTGCCAGCCTGCGGGTCAGCGCGTGGGCGAGGGAGATGGGCATGGGCATGTACTCTTCCGTCTCGTTGGAGGCAAAGCCGAACATCATACCCTGGTCGCCGGCGCCGGTCTCCAGGTTCTCTTCCAGGTGACGTTTCTCGAGTGCGCTGTTGACGCCCATAGCGATATCGGGAGACTGGCGGTCGAGGGCGATCATGACGGCGCAGGTGTCAGCGTCAAAACCGATCTCCGAGCTGGTGTAGCCGATGTCGCGGATGGTGTTGCGGACGACCTCCTGATAATTGACGACCGCGTTGGTCGTGATCTCGCCGCAGACGACAACAAAGCCGGTGGAGGCCATGGTCTCGCAGGCGACGCGGCTCATGGGGTCCTGCTCGAGGCAGGCGTCGAGGATGGCATCCGAGATCGCGTCACAGACCTTGTCGGGATGGCCCTCTGTCACGGATTCCGATGTAAAAACAAATTTGCTCATAAAGCTCCTTTCTTTTTTGGGTGGATTCGATCTCTACTTCGCAACTCAACAGGTTTTCCTTTGCTTGGTACAGGCAGTCTCATCCGAAACCGCGATGCTGTCATTCTGGACTGCGATCCACGCCGACGGCATGTCATTTGCGCCGCTTGCTTTTCCGGCATAAGAAAACCGCATGCAGGGCATGCGGCACGAATCCAACACACCCTTATTGTTCGGCGACCGTTCCGGTCTCCGCTCAGGCAGGCACCTTCCTCCCAGGCGCGGTATAGATCCGCAGGAGGGGTTGCCGTGGCTTCTCAGGTCCTATGTACCTCCACCACTCTGAATAAGAGAATCTGAAGCAGATATTTATTGATAATTGTTTCTGTATCATAGTGCACCGCATGCGGTCTGTCAATAACCAATCGGGAAGTTTTGACTTCCCTTCCATACTTTTTTGCCCTTATATTCCTGCGGCAGCCGGAGGCGCTTTCCCCGCAGTGTTTTCGGCAGTCAAGCATATGCCGGCAAGTGAACATTGTTCTGAACGCTTTTTCAGAGTATACTAAGACATTGAGTATCTGTATCCCTGTCTTACAGAGGCACGATACAGATGGTTGTAGATAGTTTTTACAGATGGTTGTACCGTGATCTGCCGCCCGCCGCTTTCGCCGGATCTTTGAAAGTGAAGCCTGAGCGGGCCTGTCACAGCTTTTTTCAGGAGTGTTCTGATGGAAAAAGAACTGATCCACCGGGAAAGACTGGAAACGTTTGCCTACCGGCTCGGTGTGGCGGGGATCCTGTCGACCTTCCTGATCCCGGTCTTTCTGCCCTTTGCGCTGGGCTCGGTCTCGATCATCCTGGCCGTGCTCTCGCGGGGAAGCGACAAAAAGTACAGTAAAAAAGTAAAAAAGGCTCTGGCGGTCGGGATCGCCGCGATCGTCCTCAACGTGCTCTACATCATCTATGCGGCGGGAACCGTGGCCGCCCTGCTGGCGGATCCCACAGGCCGTCAGCAGGTCAACGGTCTCCTGTACCGCATGTACGGGATGACGCTGGAGGAGTTCCTGGGCCAGTACGGGATCCCGCAATGATCGGTTCGGCCGGCATTTCCGTACCTTATACAGTCCAGAGCATCCAAAGGAATCATGATTTATGAGCACTCACCTTTTTATCGTCCGTGGGTCTCATTATTTGTGTGCATTTTCCATTTTATCGTCTAAAGGGCATCATTTTTATGAACATTCGCAATTACAAGAACAATGCATCCCTGCTGGCGGACGCCAGGCGCTCGCTCCTGGGGCACCTGTCCGTTGCCGTCTCCGGCTTCCTTCTCTATTCCGTGATCGGGCTCTTCCTGAACGGGCTGCCGCAGTCTTTATCTTTTCAAAATCCTGTTCTGAACCTGGTCATCATGCTGGCGGCGCAGTTCATCACGGCCGTCTTCGGGAGCCTGTTCGGCGTAGGCCTGTCCTGCATTTTTCTGAATCTCCAGTACGGACAGGAGCCGCATATCAGTGATCTGTTTGTATGTTTAAGAAACAATCAGGATACGGCGGTCCGTGTACGGAGTGTCGTGACCGGAGGGGAACTGGCCGCTGTGCTCCCGATCCAGCTGCTGATGTATTTTCTCCCCCAGGGCAGGACATTGTCGTACATTCCGGTCATCACGGTCGTCACCGTCGTCTGTCTGGCCGCCATGTTTGCCTGGCGGTTCACATTCGCCATGGCGGATTTTCTGCTGCTGGACTTCCCGGAAATGGACGCCGGCCGCATCCTGCGCGCGGCAAAGTCCATGATGCGGGGCAGCCGGGTCCGCTACCTGCGCCTCATGCTGCGGCTCCTGCCGCTGCATCTGCTGACCCTTTTTTCCTTCGGGCTGACGGCCATGTGGACCGGCAGCTATCAGCGGGCAGCCGCAGCCGCTTTCTACAGAGACCTTCTTGAATCCACGGCCAGAGTTCCCGCCGCGTGATCTCCGGGGCAGAGTTTTTGGAAAAACAGTTTTAATATAATCCGCCTCGAAACCCGCATAGACTATTTTAACGTTTTTTATTATTAAAAGGCTACAACCGGACATAAAAATACGCATCGAAAGATCCTGTCTTCCGGTGCGTATTTTTTGTTTCCCGTTTTCCCGGTTTTTTCCGGTTTATTTGTTTTCGTTCGTTTTTTGTGTTTGTTCTTTGCTTCTTGCGGAAGTCGTATTTACGTCCGGACCTGCAGGATCAGCCGTTCCGGCGGACTTATCTTTTTCCGTGGAAGCATCGGCTCCGGTGGAGCTGTCTGTACCTGCGGATTCGTTTGCCCCTGCGGGTCCATCCGTCTTTTTGGATTCATCCTCGCCTTCGGAACCATTCTTATCTTCGGATCCATTCTTGTCTTCGGATTCATCCGGTTTTTTGGTTTCATCCGCTTTGTCTGTCTCGTCTGCCTTGTTGGATCCAACCTCTCCGGGACTTTCGTCTGACTCTTTGGATTCCTCTGTTCCGGCCTTCTCCTCTGTCCTGCCGGCTTCATCCTTTCCGGCAGCCTCATCCGGCTCTTTGGATTCTTCGGTTCCGGCACTCTCTTTTGTTTTGCCGGATTCGTCCTTTTCAGCCGGCTCATCGGTCTTTTTGGCCGCATCCTTTTGGCTGTGGTCAGCCGGGATCTCCAGCTTCAAGGTAAAGCCGCAGGTACAGACGGCGCGCCCCTCTATCTCGTCAGCGACATCTTCACCGCCGCTGCGGGCCGCCTCCTCGAGGTCTGTGAACTGATCGGCGCGGATGACAGCCAGCCGGCACTTCCAGGTATCTTCCCGCGCAGTTTTTTTCCTCTCTGTCCGGGTGCGGAGCCTGTCCGCCAGCAGGGTCAGAGACAGTTCCGCCCGGCTGCCGTCCGTTTTGCTCTCCTTCAGGCGCAGTACGCCCTTCCCGTCATCGGAAGCATCCTTCTGCGCGGCAGCTTCCTGTTTTTCCTTTTCCGTGGATTTTTTGTCAGCGGCTTTTTTGTCAGCAGACGACGGATCGTCCTTTTGCCCCAGGACATGCAGATTTCCTGTGCTGTCACCGCCCAGGTCGACCGCCCCCAGGAGCTGGTCCGATGCGCCGTCCCTGCCTCCGAGCAGGGCCAGGACATATCGGGCGGGCTCATTGACTGGACCGTCCGCATGAGACTCCTGGTCTGCAGGGGTCTCCGCTTCTTTCCCGGCTTGATCCTTATCAAGGGAGCCGGGGACACGTACGACTGCGCGCACATCGACCGTCTCATCATCGGAATCCGCATGGTAACCGGCATCACCGGTCAGGACCGACGGCCTGACGACCTTGACGGTAAATCGGCCGCTGCCGGAGAGCTGTCCTGCGGCTGAGGCCTGTCCCAGTTCGGCGAGTCGTCTGCGGCCGGAAATCTGTCCCGCCACAGCGGCCTTGTCCGCGGAATGATCTGTTTTCTGCTCTGCTGCGATGGTGGCTGTGATCTCAGTGCTTCCCTCCCCGAGAGCCTGCACAAGGCCGTTTTCATCGACCGAGGCAACAGAAGGGTCACTGCTCTTCCAGGTCAGGTCAGGTTTTTCCGCCGGGGCGGGCACGATCTCCGCGTCCAGGGCCAGGCGTTCGCCGGCGACGACAGCGCCGTCCCGGATGACCGCATTGCCGGGCAGTTCACGGGGAAAGACGTAGACCTTGCAGGTATCAGCGGTTTTCTCCTGCTCTTCCCCGGAAACTTCTGTCTGCTTCACATATGATTTTCCATCGGTTATTTCATCGGAAAAATCCGCCTGTGCATTGTCATTCAATGTCACGACGGATTCTGTAACAGCAGCTTCCTGTAGATGAAATTTATGTGTCAGCGCCGCGGCAGCCTGCGGATCCGAAACGGCGGCTGTGCGAACAGCTGTGACCGCCTGGTTCCGGATCGTCATAAGTACAGATTCCGCCGCTGCCGAGATGGTCCCGGCAGGGACGGGCATGGTTCTGGATATGATTGTGCCGGATCCGTCCGCTGCGTCAGGTCCTCCTTTTTGGTCCGGTGCGTGCTCTGCGCCGTTTTCATCCGGCACAGCAGATCCTACCTTTGTGCCGGATGCATCTCTTGTACCGGTCACGCTGGCCGCGTCCGATGCAGCGGATGCATAGTGCCCGGTCTCGACTGCCTTTACGGGCTGCGCCGAGAGGGAAAATGGCTTCTCCAGGTCGATGGAAGCCTTCTTTTTGGTCGTTTTCTTCTTCGGTATGGCGGATGCCATGCGGGGGACGCCCCTTCCGTAATAGGAGTCATTTCCCCTGGAGCCCAGATCTCTGGCGTAGTTTTTCACCTGCTTCTCGATCTTGGAGGGGCTGTAGGAGGGATACATCAGGCGGTACATGGCGGCGACGGCGCTGATGTGGGGTGCTGCCATAGATGTGCCGTCCGCAGTCGCGAAGCCTCCGTTCTTCCAGCAGGACCGGATGCCCACGCCGGGCGCGGAGATATCGATCGACTTCCCGTAATTGGAGAAGAAGGCGCGCTTGCCGTTTTTGTTGATGGCCGCCACGATAATGGGGGCGGACAGGTGGGCCGGGCAGACGCGTTTGGTGTTGACGCTGCCGTTGCCGGAGGCAATGACGACCGTGACGCCCTTCTTGTTGGCGTAGGAGATGCACTGCTCCAGATATTTGTAATGGCCGTAGCCGCCCAGGCTGAGGTTGATCACCTTGGCGCCGCTGTTGACGGCATAGCGGATGCCGTTGCCGACGACCGAGGGATTGCCGACGCCCGAGGCGTTCATGACGCGCACCGGCAGAATATAGACGTTGAGGCCAGGTGTGCAGTCGACGATGGTGCCCGCGACATGGGTCCCGTGGCCGTTTTTGTCGGTGGGATCGTTGTCATTGTCGACAAAATCCTTGCCGGCCAGCCGCCTTCCGCTCAGCATGCGGTGGGCGGAGACGCCGCTGTCGACGACCGCGACCTTGATGGTCCGCTTGGTGCTCTGTTTGACATAGGCGGCGTACTGGTCCGCCTGGATATAGGAGGCCCCCCAGGACATGCGCGCCGTGGTCACAGCGGCGGCACTGGTCGAGACGGAGGATGCAAAGACAGCGTCCTCATCCTCTCCGTATCCGAAGGGGTCGGAAAGTCCGCCCAGGGAGGAGGATCCGTTCATGGAGTCGGTTCCGCCCGCTTCGATCTGCGTGATCTGGGTATCACCGACCGTCACGGTCGTGTCATCGGGCTCCACATAGGAGACACCGGACATGCTCTGGATCTTCGAGGCGGCTGTCCGCGCTTCCTCCGGCGTAGCGAACTGGAGGATGCTGACGCCGTAGCCGCTCTCCACGAGTGTCTGCGCATTGCAGCGGGTCAGGTCCACGGACTTGCCGTCCTTGATGCCCACGATCAGGCGGGCGGAGGAGTAGGGAACGACCGTACCGTTGCTCATGACGCTCAGCCCCTCGTTCCCGCCGGCCAGCTTCGATGTCTCCGCCGCGAATTCATTTTCATTCTCTGTCCGGATCACCTGTGTCTTCCTGGTGGTCTCAGCTGCTTCCGCCCTGAGGACAGCAGCCGCCGGAAGGGCACCCGCACACAGTGCTGCCGTCAGGAGCCCCGCAAACAACCGCGCGGCACCTGTTCTGATCCGGTCTGTATATCTCAACATGTATACTATCTCCCATTAAGTGCAGTTGGTCCTGCTCATTCCCTGCCGGGATCCGTCTATGGCCTGACCGCCGTGAAGCCGGTCACGGCGTTCATATCAGGCCTTTCGCAAAAACCGCGAAATAGTTTCGTATCTTCCAGGTCTCGTATTTTCAGATAGGTCCGAACTATAGCGCCACTATGTCAAATTGCGAAAGAGGCGTTAACAGTATAGCATAAAAAATCTGACAAAAATAATAAAATAATCCTAAATAAACAGCGGGTGAGAGCGGCGTGCAGACGGACGTGCCTGCACGTACCGATGTGCGGGCATTGACGAGTGTACGCACATGAGGAAGGAGCCATTCTGCGCCTGGTTTTCGAGTGAAATGTGCATATACCGACTCAGACGCCCGCAGGCGCAGGGGCGGGATCCATGCCGATCTGGCGGGGCGTCTCGGACCGGATCCCGATGACGGGACCGCCTTTGCCCTCGACAAAGGCGCGGGTGATGGTCACGGTGCCGATGTTGTCGTCCTTGGGGATCTCGTACATGATGTCCATCATGAACTCCTCGATGACAGAGCGCAGGGCGCGGGCACCGGTGTCCCGCTCCAGGGCTTTGGCCGCGATGGCCTCGAGGGCGTCGTCCTCGAAGCGCAGGTCGACCTCGTCGAGGGCCAGGAGCTTCTGGTACTGGCGCAGGATGGCGTTTTTGGGCTCACGCAGGATGCGGACCAGCATATTTTCATTCAGGCCCTGCAGGGTGCAGAGGATGGGCAGGCGGCCGATGAACTCGGGGATCATGCCGAACCGGCGCAGGTCCTCGTTGGTCACCTTGTCCAGGATGTTTTTGTCATCGTCCCAGGAGTCTTTGAGCTGGGCACCAAATCCCATGGAGGTCTGCTTCTGCAGGCGCTCCCGGATGATGGTCTCCAGGTTGGGGAAGGCGCCGCCGCAGATAAAGAGGATATTGCGGGTATTGACGGTCGCCAGGGGCACCATGGCGTTCTTGCTGCTGGCGCCGACGGGAACCTCGACCTCCGCGCCCTCGAGGAGCTTGAGCAGGCCCTGCTGGACAGATTCTCCGCTCACGTCGCGGGAGCTGGTGTTGCGCTTTTTGGCGATCTTGTCGATCTCATCGATGAAGACGATGCCTTTTTCCGCCTTTTCAATGTCGTTGTCGGCGGCGGCCAGGAGCTTGGAGATCACACTCTCGATGTCGTCGCCGATGTAGCCGGCCTCGGTCAGGGAGGTCGCGTCGGAGATGGCGAGCGGTACATCCAGGAGCTCCGCCAGGGTGCGGACCAGGTAGGTCTTGCCGCAGCCGGTGGGGCCGATCAGGAGGATGTTGGACTTCTCGATCTCGATTTCGTCCATGGTCCCGGTCCGGACCCGCTTGTAATGATTGTAGGCGGCGACAGAAATGAATTTCTTGGCCCGCTCCTGCCCGATCACATATTTGTCCAGCTCCTCCTTGATCCTGTGGGGCGCGGGGATGTTGTCGATGGAAAAAACAGGCTTGCGCGCCCTCTTCTTTTTCTTTTTCACCTTGGGGCCGGCATTGCCGAAGCCTCCGCCGGTGCCAAAGATGTCGCCCAGGTTGAGAAAACGGATGGAGGGACCGGACCGGGAGCTGCCGGCGGGCTCCTCCTCTTCCTCTGCGTCGGGATCGTCCACGACCTCGACATCGGGATCATTCGTGTCATCGTCCTGATGACCCTCCTCCCTTTCTCTTGTACTGTGCGCGGCGGCGGAACCGGCCGCTGCAGGATCCTGATGGCCGTCCCCGGCATCTTTTGCCTTCTGCGCAGCGGAAGGACCGGTCCCTGCAGCATCCGGGGATGCCGGTGCGGACGGTGCGCCCTGCAGGGGATTGCCGAACATGTTGAACAGGCCCTGGAGCATGTTGGGGTCGCCGGTCATGTTGGAGAGGTCCATTTTGCCGGCGAAGTCCATCATTTTCTGCATGCAGTCTGAGCACACACACATATTTCCGAGCAGGTGGATCATCCTGCCGGCGCTGGTGTCAGGCCGCCTGCACAGGACGCAGTACTCCGTCGTGTGCCCGTTCCCGCGATTGTTTCCATTGTTTCCATTGTTATCATTGTTATAATGATCTGCCATATCCGGCTCCTGTTCTGTATGAGCGATTGACTGCGCTGACTTGTCTTTGATCTTTTTGACCTGTTCTTTTTATGTTTTTTACAAATCAGTGCGGGATGCCTGCGACTGTAGTCTGAATAGTTGACATAGTTGACATGATTATGCCATCTGTGCCTGCAGACGTCAAATACCCCGGTCTGCATGCGCAGGCCGGGGCTTATACCGGAATGACTGTCAAACTGACTATATGGAACAGACTGTAAAAAATCTGACTGTGGAGCCGTACAGCCGGAGGACCTTTATGGTCTTTCACGGCCCGGCCCTCTGCTCCGCTCCGTATTCAGCAGATCCGCACAGGCGTCAAAGTTCAAATGAATTTCGTCGACGGGGATGCTAAAAGAGTTGGTCAGAACCCGAAGGAGCCGAAGGGGAAGCCGAAAAAGTCATCATTTTCGCCTTCCTGGCCGGGGGCCTGCTGATTCTGCTGGTCCCGCCATTCGTCCTGGCTGCTGCCGGAAGCGTCGAAGGTGCTCTTGGGGGAAAGGGTCACCTTGATCTCCTTTTCCTCATATTGATTGCCGTCGCCGGGATGCTGGACGGTGAGGGTCACCTCCGTGCCGACCTTGTAGTAGGCGAGCTGGGCGGAGAGGTCCTGCATGCCGGTCACGGTCTGGCCGTTGATAGCTGTGATGATATCGCCCTCCTCCAGGTCGCTGTCAGCTGCGCCGCTTCCCTCGACGATCTCCTCGACATAGGCGCCGACCTGCAGGCCGTAGGCGCTGGCAACGTCGGATGTGACGGAGATCCCGCGGATCCCGATCACGCCCTGTTCGTCCTCCGCCACCTTGGTGCGGCTCTCCTGGGATTTGAGATTGTCAATGATGGGCAGGGCCTTGGTGATGGGGATGGCAAATCCCATGCCCTCGACAGAGCTGCCGCCGATCTTACTGGAATTGATGCCGATGACCTGGCCCCTGGAATTGAGCAGGGCACCGCCGGAATTGCCGGGGTTGATGGCCGCGTCGGTCTGGATAAAGGTGCCCGTGATGCCGTCCTCGCTGGTGATCTCGCGGTTGAGGGCACTGATGTAGCCGACGGTCAGGGACTGACCGTAGCCCAGGGCGTTGCCGATGGCGACCGCGTGCTCACCGATGCGCAGGGAGTCGGAATCACCGAGTTCCGCGACCGCGATGGCGTCTTTGGTGGAGGCGGAGAGGTCGTCCAGGGAGACAGCGATGACCGCCAGGTCGGAGCTGGCGTCGGTTCCCTTGAGGGCCGCCTCGCAGTTCTCCTCATCGATGAACTGGACGCTCAGGCTGTCCGCGCCCTCCACGACGTGGTTGTTGGTGACGATCAGGAGTTCCCCGTCGGTCTCCTCAATGATGATGCCGGAGCCGGCGGACTCGCCCTCCTGTGTGTATGTCCTGCCGAAAAACTGTCCTTTTTCCGTATATTTGTTATAGACGGAGACGATGGCAGGCATGACCTTCTCGGCGATATCCGCGACGCTGGTGTCCGCGATGGTCTCCTGGTCCTGGACACGGGCGATCGTCCCCTGCGAGCTGCCGCTGTCCGCCTTGTCCGTATCCTCCGCTGCCTGTTCAGAATCCGCGCTGTCCTCCGCTTCCTTTTTGCCGGTTTCCGCCTGGGCATCACTGCCGCTGCGGCTCTCCGTTGTCTTCGTATCGCCCGAGAGGGCTGCGGTCGCGTTTCTGCCGGAGATGTAGGCACCCGCGCCCGCGCCGAGCACGAAGACAAGGATCACAGCGAGCGCCATGGCGACCCATTTGCCGGGTTTCTCACGGTCTTTGCGTCCGCGGGGAGCGTTCGCGGAGGGGCGCCCGGAGGATCCTCCCGCTGCCCCGGCCGATCTGCGGGGGGTATTCTCTCCATAATTGTAAAAACGGCCGCTGCCGTTGCCGGTGCCTGTCCCGCTGCCGCTGCCGGTGTAGGTACCGCTCCCGGCCCCTGCAGTTCCTGCGGAAGAGCTCGCTGCGGTCGTTCCGAAGCCGCCTGCGGAAGAGCCCGATCCAGCCGTCCCGAAGCTGCCTTCGGAAGAGCCCGTCCCGGCTGTCCCGAAACCGTCTGCGGAAGTCTCTGTCCATGACGTTCCGAAGCTGCCTGCGGAAGAGCCCGCCGTCGTGTTCTCCGAAGACGCCTGGTCATAGCTGTCTGTAAATCCGTTTTCGTTTTCAATTCTTTCGTCTGACATGATTGATCGCCTCTCATTCTATTTCAAGAAAAATGAATCATCTTTCTGATCTCTATATTTGACAGTGTAGGCGTGAAATGTGATGGTTTTGTGTGCTTTTGCCGTCTGAAATGTAAAAAAGTCCCGTGTTTTATGTCCGCCGCGGAAGATGCGGCCCCATAAAGCACGGGACAATTCGGGATTCACTTATATACTCACCACACCGGAAAAGCACATGGCGGACGTGCCCGCCGTTCACAGGCCGGGATAGATTCCTGCAACGGTCATCCGTAATCCTCTTCGATCACGTAGATCTCCAGGTAATCAAAATCAATATCCTCCACAAAGGCATCCCGGGTGAAGCGGGCGCGGGAATGCCGCTGGAAATCACGCACGGTCGCGTCGAGCCAGACCGGCACGGCCAGGTCAAACTCCACGCAGGCCTGTTCCAGGGCCCGGAAGACCTTGTGCGTGCGGGTATCATCTGATCCGTCCTCGATCACTGTATCCTTGATCAGATGGCTGTCCTTCCATTCGCGCACCCATAGACGAAACATAGGCTGTTTTCTCCCTTGTCTGAAATCGTTTCATGTACTGCATGTCTCAAAAGAGTCGATGCCGATCAGGCTTGTCAGAGCCTGATTCCGATCAGGCTGCCATGTGCACAGGCGCTCTCCACGGAGTCGGCGCCGGTCCGGCTTGTCAGAGCTCGATCCCGTTCAGTTTGCAGAGCTCGCGGGCGCTCTCGACGGAGTCGACGCCGGTCCGGTTCTTGATCGGGGCGAACTCCTTTGTGCGGTCAACCTCGACCGGCAGGCAGGTGTCCAGCTCACGGACCATGTCGAGCACGAGCTGCTCGAACTTGTAACCGTTGGGTTCCTGGGGCGAGACGGGATTTCCGTCCTCGTCCAGGCAGGCGATCTTCTTTTCCACGACGTGGACGGGGAGGACCTCATCGACGATGCGCTCCAGATCCTTTTCGCGGAAGAGATAGTTCATGATCACGCCGAAATTGTAGGCGGGATCGCCCTTGTCATTTTTGGTGTTCATGAGCTCAGGAGTCATCTCATAGTACTCGATGATACTGGGCCTTCCGTCCATCAGGCACATGACGCCGACGCGCTCATCGGGCGCGGCCTTGCGCACGGTCTTGGCACCGCAGGCACAGCCGGAGGCGATCGTCGCGCCGACAAAGACGGGGTCGACGATCCGCTGCAGGACGTTGTCGACCGCGAAGGTGTTGAGCCACTCGATTCCGAGCTCATGCACCTTGTCCAGCAGGCCGCTCCGCTTCATGGACAAAAACCAGCCGCCGTTGCCGTTGGGGGATGTAGAGATCCTGTCCTTTGCCTCCATGTAGACCTTGCCATCCCGGTCTGCCGCAGGCGCCATCTCCTGCTTGAAGAACCAGACCTTGGAGCGGTCATAGCCGAAGTAGTCCATCTTTTCCATGAAGGCGACGGTCTTGTCGTGGTTCTTGTCGCTGGTCATGATAAAGAAGGGAACGTAGACGCCGGCAGCGCGGACGACGTCCATGAGGTTTTCGACCAGGCGCTGCATGATGTAGACAGGGTGTGTCAGGCCGATGTCATACATGCACTTGGGATCGTCTGAGCCGAGCCGGGTCCCCATGCCGCCCGCCAGGAGCACGGCGGCCGCCTTGCCCTGCCGGATCGCGTCGAGGCCGATGGCTGTGAACTCCTCTTTGCGCCTCTCGATCTCATCGAGTTCCATAGCGCCGATCGGCGAGATCCTGCCCTCTGTCAGGGCGTCATCGCGGTGATCCAGGAAACGGAGGATGGAGAAGTCCGTCTCGTCGATCTGCTGCAGGAGCCCCGCTTTCTGTGCTTCGTCCAGCTCATCATAGTATTTGAGGACATGCAGCTGTCCATATTTTTCCAGTTTCTGATACGCTTCCTGATATGTCATCTTTTCCGCAGCACCGCGCGTTCATCGGCGGCGCCTTCCTCCTTTCTGTCACAGCCGTGGCTGCCATTTATTGTTTTTTCAGGCAAAAATGCGGTACTTCACCACGATCCTGCCTTTTTTGGTCGTTTTTTCTTCGCCGTCGTAGATCAGCTTTCCGTGCCCCCGCACAGAGATCCTGCAGCCTGCAGGTGGCTCCCAGGCAGAGGACCGCACGGTCCTTCCGTCGGCGAACACCTCCTCTCGCGATATGATGAACTGGGCCGCAGACCTGGAAATATGAAAGACTGTCGCGATCAGGCTGTCGATCCGGACGGAGGCGATGCTGCCGCTGCCGGGCACCAGAATCGGTTTCACCGTGCAGGCAGACGGCGGAACGACGGAGATATCCACATGGGCGCGGCCGATCGTGACCAGCTCCCGCCGGATATGATCCGCCATAGCCGCCAGCACATAGATATAGGCGCAGGTCCCGTCCGGCGTCAGGAGAATATCTCCGATCTGTTCACGGCCGATTCCCAGATGCATCAACGCCCCCAGGCAGTCCCTGTGGCCGATCTCTTTTGTAAAGCGGGCGCCGCGCACGCGGACCTCCAGACAGGCGGTCACACCGTCTCCGGCGTCCTCCGCGGCAATCGTCTCCTCCGCCTCCATGTAGGAAGGCAGGAAAAGCAGGACCTTGCGGTCCGCCTCCCGGTTCCCGCCATAGAACAGAGGCCTGCTGTACCCCGTTCCCTCATCGCGCAGGACGGCGTCGGCGCGGGCCTGCTCGGAGAGGGACAGAAAGCCCGTATGGGTCAGGTAGTCATTCTGCCCGGCCTGCCTGGCCAGATCCCGGATCCTGCCGGCAAACAGGGCTTCCTCTTCTTTGTTTTTCATCTCTATATATTTTATATGTCTTTATGTCTTGTCTGCCGGGCTGTGCCTGTTTCCCACCTATTTGGGGAGACGGCAGGAATGATGTACAATAGAACTGTCGTCTTGTTAGAAAATGCAGGCTGTCCACAGAAAGGAGCGCAAACATGAGCCCGCACGCATCGGTCATCTCCCGTAAAGGGACCGGCGCCCCTGCCGGAAAGAGCTCCCCTGACGCAGAGGGGCTTCCTGCCGCAGAAGTCTCCCCGCAGCCGCCCTATCCCGCCTATGTCACAGACAGGATCCGGCGCCTGAGGGTCAAAAGCGGACTCAGCCAGGAGGAGGTCGCCGATCTGATGGGGATCCGCCAGCAGACCTACTCGGAATATGAACGGGGGATCTCCCACATGCACATCGAGGAATTTGTCTCCCTGGCCCGCATTTTCGATGTCAGTGTGGATTTCATCACCGGCGTCAGCAATGTACGCAGGGCTTTTCCCAAATTCTGAAAAAAGGGGAACGGCGGTCCGCGCAGATTTGATCAGGATTCCTTTTCCTGACGGCCCTCCATGGCCTGGGCGACCTTGATCATCAGGGCGCACTCGATGCGCTTTTTGAAGATCTCGCAGCCGGTCTCATAGGTCCCGTGGATGTCCCCGGTGGCATGGTAGGCGTTGGCGGCGCAGCCGCCCGCGCAGTAGAGCTTCGCCCAGCAGTCCGCGCACTCGGGACGGGAGTAGACATTGCAAAGTTTGAAGGAATCCCGCAGGTCTGTCCGGGTGACGCCCTCCCAGATGTCCCCCATCCTGTACTCGGGATCGTTGACGAACTGGTGGCAGGGATAGAGGTCACCGGACGCCGTCACCGCCAGGTACTCGGTGCCCGAGCCGCATCCGGAGATGCGCTTGTAGATGCAGGGGCCGTGCTCCAGGTCCAGCATGTAGTGATAGAAAGTAATGGGCTTACCCTCGCGCTCGCGGCGCAGCATGTCCCTGGCCAGGATCTCATACTGTTCAAAAATGACCGGCAGGTCCTCCCTGGTGAGGGCGGAGGGGCTGTCGGGATCCGCGACCACAGGCTCCATGGAGAGCTCCGCAAAGCCGAGGTCATCGGCCATGTGGAAGATGTCCTCCGTGAAATCCGTGTTGAAGTGGGTGAAGGTGCCGCGCATGTAATAGCCCTGTCCGCCGCGCCTTCTGACAAATTCCTGGAACTTGGGGACGATCCGGTCGTAGCTGCCGTTTCCGGCATAATCTTTGCGGAAGCGGTCGTTGACTTCCTTGCGCCCATCCAGGCTCAGGACCACGTTGTGGCACTCGCGGTTGGCCCATTCGATGACCTCGTCCGTGATCCCCACGCCGTTGGTGGTCAGCGTGAAGCGGAAGTTTTTCTTTTTTTCCTTCTCAATCGAGCGCGCGTAGGCGACCAGGTCCTTGCAGACCTGGAAATTCATGAGCGGTTCTCCGCCGAAAAAGTCGACCTCCAGGTTCCTGCGCAGGCCGGAGTGCTCCACGAGAAAGTCCAGGGCCCGCTTGCCGGTCTCAAAGGACATGAGCCCGTGCTGGCCGTGGAAATTGCCCTGGGCGGCAAAGCAGTAGCTGCAGTTGAGGTTGCAGGTATGGGCGACGAGCAGACAGAGGGCCTTGATGACGGTGTTTCTCTTTTTCAGGTCAAAGGCCTTGTCCGCGAATGTTTCCTCGGAAAAAAGCTTTCCGGACCTGCGGAGCTCCTCGACATCGGCCAGGCTCTCCTGCACCTCCTGCTCCGTGACGCCCCGGTCAGCGAATCCGGCCAGGAGCTCCCTTCCCGCCTCCTCCGGCGTCTTTCCGGCATCGATGAGCCGGATCGCCTCATAGGCGAGGGGATCGGTCACATGGATGCTGCCGCTGTTGACATCCAGGATGATGTGATAACCATTGAGTATATATTGATGAATCATATTTTGTTAATTCCATTAAAAGAGGACACGGTACACATAATCCGGTCCTATCACGCAATGAGCCATGCGTCCCTGAACGCATGGCTCAAAGTAAAAGATGATCTGGCTCAAGCAGGATACAGATTATTCCGCGTCCTTGTTCTCGCAGGGCTGGTTGGCAACACCACAACTGGTCTTGCATGCGCTCTGGCAGGAAGTCTGGCACTCGCCGCAGCCGCCGTTGACGGCGCTCTTTGCCATGTCACGGGTATCCAAAGTCACGATATGCTTCATGATAAGATCCTTTCTGAATGTAATGTCTGATTGTTGAATTGTGCACTTCTATAATAGGCCGCATATGCCTCCTGTGAAAGTGCGGGCTTCAAAACGCGGAAATACCTGCTTCCGCGTACAGCGCCAAGTCGCTTGATTTATTATAGGGAGAAGCATCTGAAAAGTCAACGGCGGAATCAGGCGGCTCAGGGTTGTTTCACGAAGGAGTCGAGGTAGTAACCCCCATCCGCTTCAATGAAGGAAGCCATGCGTCCGCTCCACTCCCGCATGCCTTTTATTAAAAGC
>CACZIO010000056.1 GCA_902781215.1 uncultured Lachnospiraceae bacterium | reverse complement strand
CTAGACAAAAGCACAATATTATGTTGAAAGCCTGCGGTTTTCCACAGATGTTGTTATGAACAGATCGATGTAGTTCTACTTTTACATTGATCTAAGGTTTAAGAAAACGAAAAGCGAAGCTGGTCTCAGTATGGGATCAGCTTCGCTTTTTAGCAGAGGCAGTTGACGTTCATCCTGCCGTTGGAACAGAAACAGGATTTGTGTATAATATATTCGTTAGTTGCAGGATTCGTTAACATACAAAACACCCCTGCATGTAAGGGACATTTGTGTGGAGGAGGCTGGCGCATATGGTCAGGAAATTGCCAATCGGGATTCAGGGATTCGAAAAGCTGAGGACAGATCATTTTCTGTATGTGGATAAAACCAGGTATATCTATCAGCTGGCACACAACAACGTTCCCTATTTTCTCTCCAGGCCCAGAAGGTTTGGGAAGAGTCTCCTTTTGTCTACAATGAAGGCCTATTGGGAAGGAAAAAAGGAGCTTTTTTCCGGGTTGGAGATTGAGAAGCTGGAGGAAGGAAATCCGGATGCATGGAGATCCTATCCGGTTTTTTACTTTGATTTCAACGGCGTGAACTATCGGGAAAAGGGAGCTCTTGAGCGCGCGCTGAGTTATCAGCTCCGGGAATGGGAGGAAGAGTATTCGCTCAGTCGCGACGGCGGCAGTCATGGCGGCAGCATAGGCGAGGAAAAAAATCAAAGCGATGGTGATTTAGGGGAACGGTTCCGCAGGCTGTTGAAGAACGCCCGGGAGCAGACAGGGCTCCGCTGTGTTGTTCTGGTCGATGAGTATGACAAGCCGCTGCTGGATGTTGTGGATAACGAAGAGATACAGGAACACAATAAGGAGGTTTTCAGGGGATTTTTCAGCAATCTGAAGAGTCTTGATGAATACATACAGTTCGTCTTGATCACGGGCGTCTCGAAGTTCCATAAGGTGAGTATCTTCAGCGATCTCAACCAGCTCAATGATATCTCTCTGGATGAAGACTATGCAGATATCCTTGGGATTACGGAGGAGGAAATGCTGGATGTTTTCTCCCCGGAAATCGAGGCTCTGGCAGAACGCAGGAAACTGACAGTCAGTGAGTGTCTCGCAAAATTGAAAAACCAGTATGACGGGTATCGCTTTTCGCCTGACAGCAGGGGTGTATATAATCCCTTCAGCTTGTTAAAGGCTTTATCATCCAAGGACTTTGGGGCTTATTGGTTTGAAACCGGAACGCCTTCCTTTCTGACGAGAAAGCTGAAGGACATGGAGTTCGATGTCCGAAAATTTACTGACAGAACCCTCTACGCAAGCGAAGGGACATTGAAGGACTATACGGGGGACAGCCTGGATCCGGTCCCGCTGCTCTATCAGACAGGATACCTGACGATCGCGGACTACGACAGTGTCGGTCGCGAGTACACGCTGGCCTTTCCGAATGAAGAGGTCAAGTATGGATTCATTGAGAGCCTTTTGCCGGAGTATGTGGCAGACTGCGGAGCAGGGTCCGGAAATGATATCTTCACATTGCGACGATATGTCGAACAGGGGGATCTGGACGGGATCAGGAGAGTGCTGACGTCTCTTTTTGCCAATATCACATATACCCTGAAATCAGATCCGTTTGAACACTATTTTCAGGCAGTTATATATCTGGTTTTTACACTTCTGGGTAAGTTTACTGTATGTGAAATGCATACATTTTCCGGGCGTATTGACTGTGTGGTCAGTGCGAAGGATTTTATCTATCTGTTCGAATTTAAGAGGGATGATACGGCAGACGCCGCCCTGGCGCAGATAAACGCGAAGGATTATGCGCTCCCGTTTGCAGCGGACTACAGGAAATTGATCAAGATTGGCGTCTCATTTGATTCCGAAACCCGGAAACTCTCCGGGTGGGAAGTCGCTGAGTGATGAGTGAGTGATGAAAAACCTGAAAAATATCAGCCTATCATTCAATAACGTATATAATTCCGATATAATAGAAGAAGGAAACATCTGATCAGGAAGCGGGTGACCAATCTTTGATTTACATCTTGTCCGCGTGTTCTTCAGTGCATAGGCGCTGCAAGCGAGGAGGTGCGAATGATGAAAAAGAATATGAGATGGGTGAGACGGGTCCTTTCCCTGGCCCTGGTCCTGCAGCTCTGCCTGGCCGGCGCGGTTGCGGCGGGGGCTGCGGAGCCCCGGACAGATGGTCTGAAGGAGACTGGTAAGGCGGCTAAGGCAGTTGAGGCGGCTGCAGCCGAAGGGGCGGAGACACAGACCGCATCAAATCCGGCGGTCGGAATCTGGAAGCTGTCCGGGATGACCGGCAGCGAAGGGGCGATCTCCCCGGAGGAACTGAAGGCCTATGAGGCGGCAGGCGTCGTCATTTACATGGAAATGAACGAGGACGGGTCGGTCGTGCTCCACGGCCTGACAGAAGATCAGGCGGTCGGGACCTGGGACGACAAGGCCGTCACCATGAACGGCTCCCCGGCGTCCTATACGCTGAACGGCGACAAGCTCACCCTGCAGATCGCGGAGGATTCCATGGAATTCGAGCGGACGACGCAGGATGCTGTCTTTGCCCTGCTCGGCTACAAGGCGGGCGTCCTGGACGAGAAGGTCGAGTACTCGAAGGAAGAGCAGACCATCCTGGATACGGACGATGTCCTGATCAAGATCACCGGCTATCAGGCAGACATGAAGGGCTTCACAGTGAAGCTCCACTGTGAAAACAAGGGCGATAAGAAACTCGTGGTCAACGCGGACAACAGTGTCCTGAACAAAAATGAGATCGATCCGACCTGGGCCGTCATCCTGGACGCAAAGGAGACAAAGGACACGGAGATGACGTTCAGTCCGCTCGATCTTGAGAAGTGCGGCATCACTGCCGTGGACGAGATAATCCTCCGCATGCAGGTGGCCGACAGCGAGGCCTGGACCATGGTCACAGAGGACGCCATGGCGACTGTCTATCCGACCGGCAAGAAGGCCGAAGACATTAAGGCGGCAGACCGCAAACCCGTGGACAAGGAGGTCGTCGTCGTGGACAATGACGACTGCACCTTCATCCTGCAGGGTGCGAGCGACAAGGAGATCCTCGGCTACGGCGTCAACTGCTATTTTGAGAACAAGACCGACAAAATGCTGACCGTGACCTGGTACAGCACCAAGGTGAACGGCCAGGAGGTCACTGCTTATTACGGAGAAGAATTCCTCCCCGGCAGCCGCGGCTATTCGAAGGCTCTCTTCCTGGAGACATCGCTGGCGGAGAAGGGAATTACAGATAACGCAGATATCAAAGAGATCGCCGGGACCATCAAGGTCTACACGAGCGATGAGAAGACCCCTGAGACCCTCGTGGAGCAGGAATTCACCTATGTGCCGTAACAGCTGTGAGAGCCGGAGGGCGCAGATGGAGGAAGCCATTGCAGCGGAAACCAGACTGACGGGACGCCAAAATGACAGCGCAAAGGAACGGCCCAGCTGAATCAGCAGGTTCATCCCGGCGGCTTGATCTGACCGGTTTGCTTGTTTACATGAGAATAATTGTTTACACAGCCATGGAAAAACAGTGAAACTTTCCATGGCTGTGTTTTTTGTACTGAAAAAAGTGGAATTAAAAACGTCAGATTGATAAACTGATGACGAATTTTTTGACGATATGATGTTATGATATGAAAGCGAAAATCTATAGAGGCGTACCACCCTGTTTTTTGTTGAAGGGTGAGACTCCATCCGGGTAAGTGTTCAGGACGGGAGAAATATGAGAGCATTGCTTGCTAAGATTCAGGCTATATTGAAGGACAGAAGGACGCGCAGGTTCTGGGCGCGCATCATCAGCGTCATGGCAGGCGTGGTCGTCTTCATCTCGACTATGCGCTGATCCTGCCCGCGATCACAATGGAGCGTGAAGCTGCCTGTGGCATAGAGGCACACCAACATTCGGAAGAATGTTACGAGAAGGTGTTGATCTGCGGGCTGGAGGAGTCAGAGGATCATCAGCACACGGAAGCCTGTTATGAAACAGTTCTTGTGTGTGGAAAAGAAGAACATATACATAGCGAACAATGCTATCAGGAAGAAGACTCCGTAACTGTCGTGACGGACGAGGCATCCCGCTCATCTGTGTCAGAGAATCTGGATGACCCACAGAACGATTCGTCGGCACAGACGGACATTCGGGCTGATCCGCAGACCGATTCGCCGGACCAGGCAGACCTGCCGTCAGATTCTGTTGATATCGATGTCCGGCAAACGCAGGAGGCCGCCAAATCCGGTGATGCATCCAATGCATCTGATAGTTCTAATACATCTGATACCTCTGCGCTGACTGCCGGTGATCATGCTGCAGATGGGATGACCAATGTCCTGCCGGCAGATCTCGCGGAAGAAGGTCTTGAAGCTCTTGCGGGCGGTTATGTGCCGGCCCTGGATCCGCTTGATTTCAACAAGCTTCTGACCAAAGAAACTGGCTTCTATTACCATCATGTGGATCACGTTGAGCATATGGAAGAGGGCCAGTCAGCCCCTGCAGACACATCCACTGTCACCGACTGGAAAAAGCTGAAAAAAGATACGATCCTTGGCTCG
Source organism: uncultured Lachnospiraceae bacterium (assembly GCA_902781215.1). Taxonomy (GTDB): domain Bacteria; phylum Bacillota; class Clostridia; order Lachnospirales; family Lachnospiraceae; genus CAG-791. The sequence goes on along the minus strand of CACZIO010000056.1, from coordinate 13,869 downwards.
ACCGATATGGTCAGGGCCTATTTGGCATATTCGATTCCGGCAGGCGCCCTGAATGTGACCAACCAGATCGCCCGATATCGCCTGCCCTCCAATATCCATCTGACCGATGACCAGATCCTGGCGATCAACAGCACAAAGAACGGCATCGCTCTCGCATTTGCTGATGGAAGCGATAACGCTGACGGAACTTCGGAGGGGGATCAGGTCGAAGGCAAAGGGGATCAGGAACAGGCAGCAGCGGTGTCAAATCAGGGTCAGATCATGCCGGAGACGGGGGATCTGTATCAGAAATATCTCGGGGCTGAAGCGGTCGAAGGCACCCGCACGCCCGACAAAACCCTGCGCGAGGGCGCACAGGAGTACATCAGCGCTGTCGTCAAGGTTGAGAATATCTACGAGAATACCCTCGATCAGAACGGATATTATGTAGATGCAGAAGGGCATATCGCGCCGGATCGTGGCGAATACATTGGTCAGGACCTCATCTTTATCTTCACCCCCTATACCATCCAGAAGAATCAGAACACCTATGACAACGATGGAAATCCTGCCGGAGCCGGCGAAAAAGTCACCGGCTGGTTTGCCATGGATTTCAATATGGATCAGATCGACTGGACTGAGGCAGACGCCGAAGCCGGTGCAGAAACCGTGACCACTGAAGCCGGCGCAGTCACCAGTGACAATACAGGTGAAGATGATGCCGCGGCTTCCGCAGATGCCGGCTTAGACCAATCCTTCGCTGTGAAGAGAACAAAAGTTGTCTTTGCGCAGGCGGACGCTGCGGCGGGCATCAAAGAGAGGTCGGAAGTTCTGCGCATGATGGAGCAGAATCTTGCTCGGAATAAGGATGAGAAAGCTGTCTACAAGGACGGCACGCTCACTGCGGACGGAGACGGCTATCACATCACCCTCGACTATACATCTGAAGCGAAGATTCCCGGGGCAGCCACCCTCTCTGTAAAAGAGATCACGCCCGAGACGGATCCGGAGACCTATCAGGCATGCCTGGAGCAGGCGGCGGAGAAGATGGGCGCTGCAGGCGGAGCGGGTACATCGACACTTGACACCACGGCCTCCCGATTCTTTGATATAGAGATCGTTGTCACGGACGAAGCGGGTAATACAGAGAAGATCGAGCCCCGGGCACCTGTTGCAGTGAATATCCGGCTCAGCAGTACTGCAAAGGAAGCCGGTGCCGCAAGGGAAGCAGACGACGCGGCTGGCAAAGAAATCAACGCATCCGGACAGACATCTTCAATGGATGGTGATTCCACGGATTCCGGGGATTCCGCGGAGAATTCAGATCCCACAGTCCTTCACTTCGCGGAGGAGGGCGTGGAGGAAATCGATTCTACCGTCGAAGCGTCGCCCGCATCTGTATCCGGAAGCAGCGGCAGTGCGGCAGATCAGGCGGCGGATCAGGCGGAGGAGGCCACAGCCATCAGCTTTGAGGCGGAGTCCTTCTCGATCTACGGCGTGGTCTACACGGTGGATTTCCACTATGAGATAAACGGAAAGGTATATGAATTCAGCATTCCCGGAGGCGGATTTATTTCCCTTGAGCAAATTGTGGAGGTACTGGGGATCGCTGATGCAGAAACAGATTTAAAAACGAATACGAAAACAGATGCAGAGCAGGATTTGGAAAACGAATCGGGCATCGAGCAGAACAGCGTTCAGGTCGGCCAGGCAGCGAAGAAGTTTGTGGCGGATGTGGAGAAGGTAGAATTCAGCAGTCCCGAGCTCGTCTGGGTCGGAAAGACCGATGCGGCAGCTACCGTCGGACAGCTGAAGGAAGCAAACGGGCTGGAGATTCAGTACAGTGCAGATATGACAGAGGACCGGATCGATGAGATCAATGCGCAGACGGTGGAAGCCGGGGACTGGGCGTTGATCAGCATGCAACCATTTCTCAGTCAGGAGCGGCTGACTGTCACCATGAAAAACGGGGATCAGTTCATCATCGAGGTGACGGATATCCAGCTCCCGGAGGAACTCGAATCTCATCTGCTGGCCTACTATACATTTGACGGTCCTTATTTCAAAGACGTTTCAGGGAATAATGTACAGCACGAATATGATGACCATTATACCATGGGCAGTTTTTATACCCCGATCAAGAAAGGCTTCATAGGGAATGCCTTCTATTTCGACGGATCTTATTCGCTGGAGCTGCGTAACAGCAGCGGGGGAAGTCTTCTTGGAACCAGCACGGAGGCAACGATCTCCTTCTGGGCACAGCCGACGGGGGCGAATAATCCGAACTGGGCGTTTTATGTTGCGGATCGTGATGAACCCCATAAGGATGACAGCCATTTGTACTATATAGGCCTGTTTAATAAAAATGGCACGATCACTTCTGAGCGATTCCCTGATTACCGACAGGGGAGTGTCAATGCAGCAGCAGCTCTGAATGAATGGCACTATATCACGGTCACGCACTCCGCGGATACCATGAAGGTATATGTGGACGGGCAGCTTGCTGGTCAACAGACTAGTCTGGCGTCTCTTCAGCAGGTGATTGGAAATAACAGCATATTCCAGATTGGGAAAGCCAATTGGGGAGGCGGAGAGAGATATGTCGGCTATATCGATGAGTTTGCTGTCTATGACAAGGCACTGACCGATGAGGAAATCCTGGCTCTCTACAATGAAACCTACCGTACCCCGGAGCTTTCGCTGGAATCCCACCGGGCGCTGAAGACCAAAGTGACCGATCTGAATAATCAGGATCAGGTTATTATTTAAAACGGTGTCTGGAACGAAGAAAAGAATGATTATGACTTCTACGCGATCGACGGGGACGGAAACCTGGTTGAGATCAGGGATAACGGAGATTCGATCTACTGGAAGGGCGACCCGTCTCTCTTATGGGAACTGACGGTCTATGAAGAGGGAGGCAGTGAAACCGGGTACTATGAACTGCGGAATACAGCGACAGGAAAATACCTCTGTCCGCAGAGCGATGGCCTTTTTTCTGATACCGGACTGGGTATAAATCTGAACGGAAGAAGGGATAACCGCTATGGTTCGGAAATAGAAAAATGGGACGGAAGTCAGATGGCCTATTACGGATACAGGTATGATGACAACCAGCTCGTAACGGCCTCGTCCAATGAAGCTGCCATTGACCGGGACTGGGAGTTTTATTTTGCGGTGCCGGATGAACCGACCGGTGACCTGGAGACCGTCAGGACAGTGACCAATCCGGACGGCCTCACCATGAAAATGTTTGATTACAATGTAGGCAAAGTTTCGGGACATCGCCTACCCTATATGACCGAAGTCCTGGGGCACAAAGATTATACAGACGGAGGCATCACGCAGGGGATTCTGGAAAACTATTATAATTACCAGACGGACAATTCTTTTCCGACCGCAGTTTATGACAGAACTAATAAAACAAGCAACGAAGACAGGAATTTAAGCAAGCTGTTCGCTCCAAATTGGAACGAAAGCGTCGGAGGAGAGGTGAATAATCTGTTTATCCAGTCGATCTTCGATGAGACGGGGTATTATGAATACAGTGCCTTTGATAATTATGCTTATCTGAACGGAAACAATTTTACGGTCTATAAACAGATCGGAACACCGAACGACTCCGGATCAGACCCGGTCAGCTTTTATTATCAGAGAGGTAATTTCCTTCCATATAACGCCATTGACAAAAATCATATATCAACGAACACAAATAAGTTTGACGATAACGGGGATGCGCTGCTGCCGTCAGACCCCAGATATGGAGAGACCCTGTATAAGCCGGCGAATGATATCGATTACTTTTTTGGCATGTCCATCGATGCTCATTTTGAAATGCCAAAAGACGGCATAGACCGGAAGGGTAATCCCGTCACCTATGAGTTCAACGGTGACGATGATATGTGGGTATATATAGACGGCGTTCTGGTGCTGGATCTTGGAGGCGTCCATGATGCCAGGGGCGGTGTCATTAACTTTGCAACCGGGGAGATCATCTATGCGTTTCCCGAGGAGAATCACCTCCCGACGACCATCAAGGGCTGCTACGAGGCCGCAGGACATTTTCCTGACGGAACTACGTGGGATCCAAACCGGGTGGATGAGTATTTTGACGGTGACACCTTCAAGGACTACACCACGCACACGATGAACATGTATTATCTGGAGCGCGGGCAAGGAGCCTCCAACCTCCATGTGCGTTTCAACCTGACGATCATTTCAAGGGGCAGCTTTTCGGTAGAAAAGAAGCTGGAGGATGCGAACGAAACCTACGCGAATCAGCGCTTCGCCTACCAGGCCTTTCTGGCGGATGGCAATCAGGGAACGATTATCATCCCGGGAAAGGGAACAACCAAGGACATCACCTGTGTCTATGAAGGGACGAATACGCCTGTTCCGTTTGATGCGGATGGAACATTCTACCTGAAACCGGGAGAAAAGGCTGTCTTCTCCGTCGGAGATTCCTCGCTGCAGTACTATGTCAGGGAACTGAATGTTGACCCCAGTGAGTATACGGTATTGATCAACGGGGAAAACGCCCGGATCCAGGGGCAGACCGTGCAGAGCGCTGTGAACACAGTGGCAGGGCGCGCGTATCTCCTCTTTACGAACAAAGCGATTCATACAGGAAACCTCCAGGTCACAAAGGTTGTAGAGAGCGCAGTCCCGGTCACCGGAAATCCGTCCTTTGAGTTTTACATATATCTGGAAAATACGGACGGCAGCATCGCTCCATACAGCAACGGGATCTATTATGTCAAAAAAGGTAGCACATATTATGTGTATGAGGACGGAAATCTGACGCCGGCACCGGATCAGTCCTCGCCGCCGTATTACAAGGCGGGAACGTTTGGCGCGATCGGGAATATTCCGGATGGGTTTACCATTGAAGTCAGAGACCTGCTTCCCGGCACCCACTTCCTGGTGACGGAGCGACTGGACAATCTGCCGGACGGCTACATGTTTGTGAAGAAAGAGCTGACAGCCGGAACATATGACGAGGCAACCAGCTCCGCGACCTACAACGGGACCGCGTCCGACGGAAAGATCAAAAGGAACACCACTGCGGATGAAGTGGTCACGAACCGGCCGACCGGCGCGATCGCAGCGGAGAAGACCTGGAACGACGGCGGTTTTGTCACGGCACACGGCGACATTTACGCGGCCCTGTACAAAAAGACCGGGAACGGAGGAAACATCACATACAGCCTGGTGGAAGGGTCTGTGAAAAAGCTGGCGTATGATTCCACATCGCAGAAATACAGAGTGGAGTACTACCTGCCGGACAACCTTGTCTCTGACTATGTGATCCGGGAGGTCTCCGTGACTCTCGATCAAGATCAGACGATCACGGTCGAGCAGATGATCACAGAGGGCGGTCATATCATGGTCAGCGGGGAGACGACGCTCGAAACCAACGGGGCCGGTACCGGCACCGATGCCTCGGATACCTATACGGTGCATTATGAAGAGGGGAGTGAGGCGGATTACAGCCTGCCTGCGGGTTCCACGGGCACTTCCGGTGCCACAGGCCGGATCCGGACCGATCAGATCACAAATACCCTGCCCAAAGTATCTCTCTACAAGATCAACGAGTTTACGGGAACAGGGAAGCAGTATCTGAAGGACGCGGTTTTTTCCATGGAAACCAGCAGCGGACAGGCTGTGAAGAATGCGTCCGATCTGCCCATTACCTTTACCTCGGATACCAACGGTATGCTGTTTGAGAACAGATATTTCAGTGACGGCACCTATTATTTCCGGGAGACGGCTGCGCCGGACGGATATACGCTCCTGGAGAACAGGATCGTGGTGACCGTGCAGCAGGGGGCGATCACAGCCGTGATGGAGAATCCCGGCACGACACTGTACGCCGACCAGCTGTCCGGCGACCACACTGCCTTCCGCTTTGAGGTGATGAATCATCCGGGATTGGAACTCCCCAACACCGGCGGCCCCGGCACCGGGCTCCTCTACCTGCTCGGCTTCATGCTCACAGGCCTCGCCGTCGCGGGGCTGGTGATGCGGAAGCAGCGCAGCGGACGGTAAAAAGCAGCAAGGTGGCTTTGCGGCAGCAGAGATGATCGCAAGGCTGGTGATACGGGATATTTGTTTGCAAAGATATCCTGGCGGGGGATCAGCATGATCACATTCCCGCTGACGTAACAGCATCCGGGAATCAGCATCCATGGTGGAAGCGTTTGCCTTCTGCCATGGATGTATTTTTCTGCCAAAAACACGAAAAAATAATTGCACCAATTGTCGATTGTGACGAATTATGTGACGGCAAGAGGAGTAGTATATAGTAGAGTATATCCCTTGGGACGTTTTACGCAATTTGAACAATAACCTTGGCTCAGTCATCAACGGCGGTGGAGAACGGAGAGTTTCATGAAGGCGTTACTGGCAAAAATCCGGGCAATTTTAAAAGATAGAAAAGCGAGAAGATTCTGGGCGCGTGTGATCAGTATTCTGGCAAGTGTGGTCGTCTTTATATCGACCTACGCACTGATCCTGCCGGCAATCACCATGGAAACCGTGGCGGCATGCGGAATAGAAGCGCACCAGCACAGCGATGATTGCTATGAAGAAGTTTTGGTCTGCGGGATGGAGAAATCGGATGACCACCAGCACACGGATTCCTGTTATGAACGTGTCCTGATATGCGGAAAAGAGGCGCACATACATAGCACAGAATGCTACAAGGAAGACAGCACGGCGGTCGCTGCGACAGGCGGGATGTCGGTGCCGGTGATCCAGGAAGATGCGCAGAGCGGTTCGCCGGAGACCTCCGGCCGGGACGCCGGCAGCGCAGAAGCTGTGGATGAAGGAAACGAAGATGCGGCAGGAGCGGGTAGACTTTCAGACTCTGACTCTGACAGTCAGGAACCTGACGGCTCCGCCGATACTTCAGGCACCTGGGACACCTCTGCCCTGACTGTCAACGAAAACGCCGCGGATGCCACGACCAAGGTTCTGCCCGAGGACCTCGCGGAGGAGGAGCTCGCGGGCGGCTATGTCCCTGCGCTTGAGGCACTCAATTTCGACGCACTCCTGACAAAAGAGACAGGATTTTACTATTTCCACCCGGAAGAGGGCAAGTCCGTCCCGGAGAATTCCTCCGACATTACTGACTGGAAAGAACTGAAAAAGGATACCACACTGGCTTCGACCGATCTGGTCAAGGCCTATTTGGCATACTCTATTCCGGCAGGCGCCCTGAACGAGACCAACCAGATCGCGCGCTACCGCCTGCCCGCCAACATCCACCTGACCGATGACCAGATCCTGGCCATCAACAGCACGGAAAACGGCATCGCCTCCTCCTATGTCATCCCCGGCACGGAGACCACCGACGATCCCGACAACTACCGTAAATACCTCGGCGCCGAGGCCGTCGAAGGAAGCCGCACACCCGACAAGACCCTGCGCGAGGGCGCCATGGAATACGTCAGCGCCGTCGTCAAGGCCGAGAACGTCTACGAGAACACCCTGGATGAGAACGGCAATTACGTGGACGCCGCAGGCAATATCGCGGAGGACCAGGGCGAATACCTCGGCCAGGACCTCATCTTTATCTTCACCCCCTACACCATCCAGAAGAACCAGAACACCTACGACAACAACGGAGATCCCATCCGCGCCGGTGAAAAAGTCACCGGCTGGTTCGCCGTGGACTTCAACATGGACCAGATCGACTGGATCGAGCAGGACACCGACCTCGACAACAGCACCATTGAGAAGAGTGCAGAAATCATATTTGCCCAGGAGGACGCTGCCGCTGGTATCAAGGAAAGGGCAGAGACCCTCCGCCTGGAGGAGCCGGGCGCTGCACTGGCAGAGGCTGAAGTTGTGGATGAAGACGCGGAGACTGAAAGCTCTGAGACTGAAAACGCAGCAGAGGGCGTGACGGAAGAGAATGCAGCAGACGGCGCTGCGGATGAAGCAGAGGCCGAGGCGGCTGATGAATCCGCCACTGCAGATACCGCTGACCCGGAGAAAGAAGAGGGCATTGAAAAGTCCTTAGAAGACAAGGAAAAAGAGGACGAAGCAGATTCCAAAAAAGAAGATGAGGACGGCACCGAAGATAAAACTGTCTTTAAAGACGGTACCCTCACTGCAGACGGCGACGGCTGCCACATCACTCTTGACTACACGGCTGAAGCCCAGATTCCCGAGAAGGCATCCCTCTCTGTGAAGGAGATCACTCCCGACACAGACCCGGAGGCCTACGCGGCATGCCTGCAGCAGGCGGCGAAGGAGATGGGCGCAAATCTCGCTGACGACAGTGGAAATGACAGGGATAACGCTGCAGACACCGCAGATGCTGATCATTCTTCAAATGCGGATTCTGCAGGCAAAGCCGGCGCGCCGACACTCGACACCGCGGCCTCCCGCTTCTTTGACATCGAGATCGTGGTCACAGACGAAGAGGGAAATCCGGAGAAGATCGAGCCCAAGGCACCCGTGGCTGTGAATATCCAGCTCAGCGGGACTCCGAAAGCTGAAAACGGGGCAGAGAAGGATAAAAACGACGCTGCGCAGGGAGGCTCCGCGGATTCTGCCCAGAAGGCAGATCCCACTGTTCTCCACTTCGCTGAGGAAGGCGTGGAAAAAATTGAATCTACGATTGATGCCCCCGCTTCCGAAACCGGTGCGGCAGTACAGGCAGAGGATACCACGGCCATCAGCTTTGAGGCAGAGTCCTTCTCAATCTATGGCGTGGTCTATACCGTGGACTTCCATTGGGAAGTGGATGGGAAGACGTATGAATTCAGTATTCCGGGAGGTGGTTTTGTTTCACTAGAACGTATAGCGGAAGTGCTGCGTCTAAGCGAGGGCGCGGGATATACCGGAAACGATTCTGAAAACGGTGAAAATGAGACTGAAGCTGCCGTTGAAAATACAGGAGAAGAGAGTAATACGAGCAACGGCAATACTTTTTCTGCAGCAGATCTGAACGCACTGGAAATATCCGAAGAAGCCAGACAATTCGTAGAGAATGTGGAGAGAGTGGAGTTCTCATCACCGGAATTGGTATGGATTAACAAGGTTGAGAGCGACAGCACGGTTGGAGAACTTAAAGATTCCAATAACCTGGAATGTGAGTACAGCTTGGAACTGACGGAGAAGCTGATTGAGGAAATCAATGCACAGACGGTAGAAGCCGGAGACTGGGCTTTGATTAGCATGCAACCGTTTACGAGTGTAGAAACTTTGACGGTTACCATGAAGAATGGTGAAGTATTTACGATAAGTGTTACTGATGCTCAGTTAAAGAAGACGGTAATCAGTGATTCTGGAGAAACATGGGAAATCACTGTAACTTATGGAGAAGATGCACTGATTCCGACTGGTTCTGAACTTGAAGTCAGGGAGCTGACAGAAGAGGATGGTGATTTCTCTTCTCTTTGCGAGAATGCGCAGAATAAGCTGCAAGAAGAAGGAACAGAACTAAAGAAACCGGTACTGTTTGACATCTCGATTGTTTACAACGGAGAGAAGATTGAACCGGCAGAGAATAGCAATGTTAAAGTTGACGTGAAGCTTGTCAGATCTGCTCTCAGGGGCATCTATACTGATGAAGAAACGCCGCTTCTTATTAATGATGAACCGCTGTCACAGAAGAACGGGGACATCGATCAGAACGTTCAGGTCATCCATCAATTGAAAGATGGGGAGATCGAACTTGTAGAGACAGAAGATATTGTAGGAGAAGAGAATGTAACTTCTTCCTTCACGACGGATTCTTTCTCGGATTGGCTCCTTTTCCTTGATGAAACAGTCGAGAATATCACAATAGGCGTGAACGATACTCTGACACTGCGTCCTTATAGCAAGTGGGTGTGGAAGAGCTCCGAAGAGGTGGAAGAGTATGCCAACTATGAGTGGAATCCGCCTCAGAACAGCAATGTTATATCATTTAGAAGAGAACGTAAATACGACGATCAGTTAAGAGAAGAGTATTATTTCTATCATGGACAAGCAACGCGGACAGGAACGTTTGACCTTCAGTTGAAGGAAGGAGATACGGTCAAACATACTATTCATGTGACAGTCGTTAATGACGTACCGGATCTTCCGGCACCTATTACAAAAACGGAAGACATAAAAATCAATCTGTTTGACTATGACATCAACCAAAGCGATCCTACAAAGTCCGGAGTCCTTGATGCACGGGGAAATACGGCATCGGGTCCTTATGACAACACAGTAAACAGGAACCATGACCTGAAATTCCTTGGCTGGGGCGGTGGAAATGTCGATGGCTGGTCTATCAATAACTATTCCCAGGATGTTCCCAATCCAGGAATCGTACAGAACAGGCTGACTGATGGTTACCCGAAGCTCACGACCGGGTCAAACCAAAGCTTGGATTATCTGTTTAATACTTCGAGTAATAACAGCAGTGTAAAGGCGTATCCGAATGTCAACGGCCTGTTTCAGAAAGATACGGAAGGATACTACTATTACAATAGTAACAGTAACTACGCATATTATAATGCCTCCAACAATACATTTACGCTTTACGATCATACCTACTCTCAGTGGACATCGGGAACGGGCGGTCACAATGCAAAACCGATCGGTTTCTTCCCGTTTCACAAGTATGATTCATACCTCAAAGAAGGAAATATAGGTATGAACTTCAATACCAATCTGAATCATCATTTTGGTATGGATATGACGGTGGACTTTGAAATTCCGAGCGATGGACTTGATGACAATGGAAATCCCATCATCTTTGAATTCTCCGGAGATGATGACATGTGGGTCTTCGTTGATGATAATCTTGTCCTTGATGTAGGCGGAATCCATCAGCCGGTAACAGGGAAGATTAATTTCTCATCAGATAAAGTGGAAGTATTTGGTTCGCCTGATACTACTATTACCCAGAGATTTCTGGATGCAAATAGTCCGAAGGCATGGGAAATCGGCGACGGAAAACCGCATACGATGAAGATTTTCTATCTTGAGCGCGGTGGCTGTGATTCAAACCTTTCGATAAAATTCAATACGCCCATCCGTTATGGAAAAGGAAAGCTTTCACTTGTAAAGAGGGAAAAGAACAAGACCACCCCGCTAAAGGATGCAAAATTCGGAATCTGGGACAAAGCGAAGTGCCAGGGAGATCCGATTGCTCAATACACTACAGATGATGCCGGAACAATTAATTTTGGTGAATTTGTCCTTAAATCAGCTACAACTACGTTCTATCTCAAAGAGATCGAGCAGCCCGGCGGTTATATTCGGGATCCAGATGTTTATCAGATCAAACCGAGACTGAATAATGGAGAAGCTGTAAAAGATAGCAACGGATATATTATTCTGGATGTTTTTGATAAAAACGGAAAAACCCTGCAGAAACTTCAAAATGATTCGGTTGTATTTCCGAATACCAAGATTGAAACAATCAGTATTCCGGCTAAAAAGAAATGGGTCGGCGGCAGCGGAGGTAATGCAACGGTCACTCTTACTATTAATCGATTTAAATTAATAGATAAGGTGAAAGGGTTTGTGATTGTCAAGGAGCTGTGGGATGAACCTGATGACTATACCTTTAATGCAGTTTACAGGATTACTTACCCGGACGGAACACAGAAAAACGTAAACTACAATGAGTTTAGCAACGGCAGCTATGGGATAGAAGATGCAGTTCCGGGAGATTATCTGATTGAAGAGGTGATTAGAAGTACTGCTCCAAATGGATACCACATGGAGCATACATCACCGTCGTTGAATGTTACTCTGCAGGAGGATGGCACAGCCCTGGCGTTTTTCAAGACAACGTTCATCAAAGATATGGGCAAGCTCTATATCAAAGAGAATGTGACGACTCAGGGCGGGAGTGTGTCAGACATTGACTATAGTACCGTTAAATATGCTGTGCTGGATGCAAGCGGGAAGAAGGTGGCTTCTGTTACACATGCGCAGGCAGCAGCGGGAATTTCTCTTGACCTTCCGGTAGGAACTTATTCCGTAAAGGCTGTAAGTGTGCCTGATGAACCACATAATTATGAGCGGACTGAACAGTATGTTGTCAGTGGAAATCTTAGACAGAATGGAACAATTCTGCACAATATCAGTGTTACATCAAACAACCAGACGCGTGTTGATTTCAATACTACATATTTGAAGCTGAATAATGCGCAGAATTGTAAATGGAAGATAAAAGATACTTATAATAACCAGGAATATGCAAGTGGTAATGTGGCTTATCCAGTTGGCACCAAATTGATGATGACTTTCCTGGCGCCTCAGTCACAGGCTTGGAATAACAACTACAGTGTTTCCTACAATGGGCAGGATTTATCTGCGTCTGTTGCGGAAAACCAAACCGATTACGAATTCGAGGTGGAGTTCACTGTCGTAGATAATGCCGAGTTAGTTTTCAAAATCAATGGCAGAGAGAACCAATGGCATCAAAAGAATGTGAATATTAACGGTCCCAGATTCGAGGTGATTGAACATGCTCCGCATACACACTCCGGCAGAATGATGTTATCCGCAAAACGGGCAAATGCTCCGGTGTCCCGTAGTGCGCAGAATACAGCAAAACATCCGGATGCCCCGGAAGGCAAGAAGTATGTAAAGGATTCCACCTGGTCTAAAACAGTAGTATTGAATAGCGGAAATAACTGGATAGACAATACTACGCTCAAGGATATGCCTGCTACGGATGACGAAGGAAATAAGTACTATTATTATGTCGCATCTGTAGACGAGACTGGAGTTCCGGAAGGCACAGTATGCAATATTGATCTTGATGGAGAGGATATACTTCTCATTGGGCAGGATTCGCATCAGGGAGAGTCGCTAAGCGCTACAAATACGCTGCCGGGATCACTGAAAATCACCAAGGAAGTGACAGTGAATCGAGTCGCAGTTACAGATCATTCAAAAGCTTGTCCGGCAGATGGAACATATACCTTTACCATCACAAAAGACGGCACTCCTATTGATGATTCACCAGTGGAGATAACCATTACCAATGGTGTGGCGGTATCAACAGAAGTGGATAGTCTGCCTCCGGGCACTTACAGAGTGACTGAAAATCAACCATCAAATGGTGCTGAACTGGATAAGATTAACGGTTCAGAAACAACGCAAAACTACTATGATATTGTAGTAGAGGCAGGTAAAACAGGTGCTACTGCTCCAAATGTCACGTTTACTAATAATATAGTCGACACACAGATTAAAGTAATAAAGGTGAAGAAAGATACGGAAATCCCTGTTTCTGGTGCTAAGTTCAAGCTAACAAGAGTTGACGATGAAGGGCATCCTATTACAGCACAGGGTGAATCATATTCGTTCGAGGATGAAGTTGATTCAACAACAGGTGAACTTGAATTCACAGGACTGAAAAAAGGACGTTATAAATTGGAAGAGACGTTGGTTCCGGATGGTTATATCAAAAAAGAGCAGTTTTATTTCTTTACAATTGATAAAAATGGATCAGGTACTTTAGATACTTCTATTCCACACGAAATGATCAGTCCAGATTCAGGAAATGAATTCACAGTAGAAAACGAACCAGGCGCAGCCCTTCCTTCCACCGGCGGCCCCGGCACACAGCTCTTCACTATCCTCGGCAGTATCCTGATCCTCGGAGCGGGAGTGCTTCTGTGGAGGAGACGGAGATTGATTTAACACAAGGTTAACAGAGAAGTCAGTCACTTCGGTGGCTGGCTTTTCTTTTGGGAACGGGTTAGCTGGAACTAATACAAGGCGGTATTTTCAGATTGAAACAGGTAGCCGATTGTGATATAAAGTAAAAGTCCAGTATTTTGCATTTATGATAGAGGAGAATAACGATGGCCAGAGCAAAAAAAGATGGCGTTTATCTTAATGTCCGCATAGAGACTCCGATATATAAAAAGCTTCAGG
>CACZIO010000055.1 GCA_902781215.1 uncultured Lachnospiraceae bacterium | reverse complement strand
CAGCGTGATGCTGAGCTTTGGCTGTATGGTGGAGAGGCAGTCCGAACCCCCTAAAGGGGAACCCGCCGAAAGGCGGGGAGTAGGAAGCACGCGACTTAACAGTCGTGTGAGGCTTCACAACGCAGACAATGAAAAGAACTTCCCGATTTTTGCGAGCACATTGTAACGCTCTTCTTCAGGGTGTTCTTCGTCTTCCCTGATGAGTTTGTTTTGACCGGAAAATGCTTTTGCAGCCGTTTCAAAACGAACGCCGTGCTTGGTGTAGTTGATTTTTGCTTTGGCATCATCCCATTCAAATACAGCGCTGTTGTAATCAAAGTCGAAGTAAGTGTACATGAAAGAGTCCTCATAGCCTGATTCAATTGGGGATAATATTATAGCAATGTCAAAAAAGAAAAGCAATTTTCCCGGTTGTCGCTGCACTGATGCGCACCGGCATGTTTGGAAAGAAGGAAAAAACGTGGAAATAGTACTGGAACATGTCCTGCCGGCGGATATTGAAAAGACGAGCTTCCGGATCATCGAAGACGAACTGCGGCAGGCGGGCCGGGTGATTCCGGAAGACACAAAGCATGTCATTCTGCGCGTGATCCACACGACGGCGGATTTCGAGTATCTGGATACGATGTTCATCAGCCCGGATGCACTGCAACGGGCCTCTGACGCCATTCGGTGGGGGGCGCATATCGTTACGGACACGACCATGGCCATGTCCGGCATCAACAAGCGCAGGCTCGCCTCCTTCGGTGGCGAAGTCCACTGCCATATCGCGGATCCGGATGTTGCGGAGGCGGCGAAAAAAGCTGGAACGACCCGGTCCGCGGCGGCTGTGGACAAGGCAGTCCGCGCGGCACAGGAAGAGGGACTTCCCCTGATCTTTGCGGTCGGAAACGCACCGACTGCCCTGATCGCGCTGGAGGAGAAAATCCGGCAGGGCTACAGGCCGGAGCTGGTCATTGCGGTCCCGGTCGGCTTCGTCAATGTGGTGGCGGCCAAGGAGCGGATTATGCAGGTCTGTGCGGAGACTGGCGTGCCCTGCATCTGCAACCGGGGCAGAAAGGGCGGGAGCAATGTCGCCGCCGCGATCTGCAACGCGATTATGTACAGGATGTGAGATTTTCCGGGAGGAATGATATGGTACACTTTGTGGGTGCGGGATCCGGCGCGCCGGACCTGATCACGGTGCGCGGCCAGCGGTTAGTGATGGAGGCGGACGTAATTATCTATGCAGGATCGCTGGTCAATCCGGCGCTTCTGGATGACAAAAAAGAAGGCTGCGTTGTTTTTGACAGTGCCAAAATGACGCTGGAGGAAGTCCTGGATGTCATGCGGGATGCGGAAAAAAAAGACCTGACGACAGTGCGCCTGCACACGGGCGATCCCTGCGTCTACGGTGCCATCCGGGAGCAGATGGACCTGCTGGAGGCAGCAGGGATTCCCTATGATTCCACGCCCGGCGTGAGCGCCTTCTGCGGGGCGGCTGCGGCGCTCGACATGGAGTATACCCTGCCGGGAATCTCCCAGAGTGTGGTCATCACGCGCATGGCGGGCAGAACCCCCATGCCGGAAAAGGAATCGATCGAGTCATTCGCCGCGCACGGGGCCACCATGGTGATCTTTCTCAGCACCGGCATGCTGAAGGAGCTGAGCGCCCGCCTTACGGCCGGCGGCTATGACCCGCAGACACCGGCGGCGATCGTCTACAAGGCGACTTGGCCGGAGGAGGAAAAATACATCTGCACTGTGGAAATGCTGGCGCAGACGGCCGCCGAACACAATATCACAAAGACAGCGCTCATCATCGTGGGCGATGCCGTGGCCCAGAGCGGCTACGAGCGCTCGAAGCTCTACGATCCTTCTTTTACAACGGAGTTCCGGGAAGCGGCGGATTCCGAGTGACGATACGACAGAGTTCAGGGAAGCTTTCAAATAAGGGAGGCAGAACAATGCCTGATAATACAAACAAGGCAGGAAGGCTGACGGTCGTCGGGACGGGGCCCGGCGCGGTCGACCAGATGACGATCGAGGCTTACAGGGCGATCGAGACAAGTGATGTGATCGCGGGTTACCAGGTCTACACAGACCTGATCAGGGACCGATTTCCGAAAAAAAAGGTCATCACGACGCCCATGCGCCGGGAGGAGGAGCGCTGCGCCCTCGCCCTGCAGGAGGCGGCGCAGGGACTAAACGTCGCCTTTGTCTGCAGCGGCGACGCGGGGGTCTACGGCATGGCCGGCCTCATCTATGAGATGGCCCGGGATTATCCTGAGGTGGAGGTTTCCGTGATCCCCGGCGTCACGGCTGCCCTGAGCGGAGCGGCGCGCCTGGGCGCGCCCCTGATCCACGACTTTGTCCTGATCAGCCTCAGCGATCTCATGACACCCTGGGACAAGATCGAGCGGCGCCTGCGGGCGGCGGCGGAGGGGGACTTTGTCATCGTCCTCTATAATCCCTCCAGCAAGAAGCGGGCGGACTACCTGCAGAAGGCCTGCGATATTCTGCTGGAGAAGCTGTCGCCGGACCAGGTCTGCGGCACGGTCCGCAATATCGGCAGGGACGGCGAGGAGGTTCATCTCTACACCCTGCGGGAGCTGCGCGAGGTGCGGGTGGATATGTTCACCACGGTCTTTATCGGCAACGCCTCGACCAGAAATATCGGCGGGAAAATGGTGACGCCCCGCGGCTACGCCCGCGAGAGGAAATAAGAAATTTTGTTCCGGCTGGCGGGAATCGTGAGCAGTGCATGGCGGTAAGCCGAAAACGCAATACGCCCGCCCCGCTGCTGGATGGAGATGATAACTTTTTTTGAGAATTACATCATGAACAAATCATACAGGAAAGTGCTGATCTTTGGAGGGACGACGGAAGGCAGAGGGGTCGCAGAGCGGCTTCTGGCGCAGGGCGTCCCCTGTACGGTCAGCGTCGCGACGCAGTACGGGGAGGAGGTCATGGAGCCTCACCCCCTGTTGGAGATCCATACAGGCCGCCTGGAGCAAGGTGCGATGGCACAGCTGATGCGGGACGGCCTGTTTTGCTGTGTCATCGACGCGACCCACCCGCATGCGCAGGAGGTGTCGGCGCAGATCCGGGCCGCCTGCGAAAAGACGGGCCTGCCCTGTCTGCGGCTGCAGAGGGAGACCGGCCGGACAGAGAAAACCGGCGGAGAGAGAGCAGACGACAGATGTGTTTTTGTCAATGATGTCGAGGAGGCCGGCACATATCTGGCAGGCCTGCCCGGCAGGGTCCTGGTGACGACCGGGAGCAAGGAACTGGGCAGGTTTGTGAAAGCCCTGGGGGATGCGTCCAGAGTGACGGCCAGGGTCCTGCCCGCGGAGGCGAGCCTGCAGGCCTGCAGGGAGGCGGGGCTGGCGGGCAGCCAGATCTTTGCCATGCAGGGACCCTTTGACACAGAGATGAACTGCGCCCTGATCCGCCACGCGGATGCAGAGTGGCTGATCACCAAGGAGACCGGGGCGGCAGGCGGCTATCCGGAAAAGCTCCGGGCGGCGCAGGAATGCGGCATCGGCGCGGTCGTCATCCGCACGCCCGCGACCTCAGCCGCACCCGGCATGTCCCCGGATGAGGTGATTGCGAGGGCACTGAAATATGCCGGAGAATCCGAAAGTACCGAAGAAGCTAAAAGCACGGACGGTTCTGTAAGCATTGGAGATCCGGCAGGTCATGATGCTTCAGAAAATACTGAAATAAAGAATATTGAATTAAAAAAGACTGTAATAAAAGCGCAGGCTGCGGGAAGGCGTTCCCTCTTCCTGGCCGGCACCGGCGTCGGAGCGCCGGAGGCCGGCACGCAGGAGGCGCATGAGGCGGTCGCTTCGGCAGATATCCTGTTCGGCGCCCAGTCTGTTCTGGACAACCTGAAGAGCTCCTGGCCGGAGGCGGCCGGAAAAGCTGTCGTCCCTGTCTATGACGCGCGCGCCATACTGCAGTATCTGCAGGAGCATCCGCGGATCCGCACTGCGGCCGTCATGTACTCGGGAGACAGCGGCTTCTACAGCGGAGCCTCCTCCATGCTGGCCCTGGTGGAAAAACGCAGGAGCGAAGCCGGGGATACATCAGAAACGGGTCGGGATGATTTCATGGACAAACTTGATATCCGCGTTATCTGCGGGATTTCCTGTGTCTCCTGGTTCGCGGCCCGGGCGGGGATCCCCTGGCAGGACTGGAAGATCCTCAGCTCGCACGGGCGTTTCTGCAACGTGATCGGGGAGGTGCGCCGGCATGTCCGGTGCTTCGTCCTGCTCTCCGGCGCGGAGGACCTGCGCAGGACGGGCGCCCTGCTGCTGAAGGCCCAGCAGGAGGGAACTCTCGGACTCCTGCGCCTGATCTACGGCTATGAGCTTTCCCGTCCCGGGGAGGAGATCCGGGAATGCAGCGCCGCGGAGCTGACGCAGGTCAGCCGCGAAGGGCTGTACGTTCTTTTTATCGAAAATCTCCTGTTCCAGCGCTTTCCTGTGCTGCCGGGGCTTCCAGACAGTGCTTTCCTGCGCGGGAGGGCGCCCATGACCTCCTCGGAGATCCGGGCCCTCTCACTCTGTAAGCTGCAGCCCGGGCCAAAGCCCCTTATCTGGGATGTGGGCGCCGGCACCGGCTCTGTCAGCGTCGAGGCCGCCCTGGCCTGTCCCGGGGGCCGCGTCTGGTCCATCGAGTACAAGAAGGCGGCACTGGAGCTCCTGAAGGAAAACAGAGACCGGTTCTGCCTGCAGAATATGGAGATTGTAGAGGGCCGCGCCCCGGAGGCGCTCAAGGACCTCCCCGTGCCGACCCATGTCTTTATCGGCGGCAGCGGGGGTGAGATCGGGCAGATCCTGCTCGAGGTCTTTTCCAAAAATCCCGGCGCCAGGGTCGTGGTCAACTGCATCACTTCCGAGACTCTGGCCGCCCTGCAGACCGCCCTGAAGCGGCTGCCCGTGCAGGACGTGGAGTGCATCCAGGTCAGCGTGCATCGTGAGGAGACGCTGGGGAACTATCACTACCTGCGCGGCATGAACCCTGTATTCATCATCTCCTTTGAGGGGAGCGGAACCTGGTACGCTGCGGATCACGCGGCCGCAGAACAACAGAGGACATGAACGATGCTTCACGGCGGAGAAATTTACGATACACAAGCGGTCCGATATGACTTTTCGGTCAACATCAATCCGCTGGGGATACCGGAAATGGTGCGCGGTGCCCTGGTCGGGGCTCTGGACAGCCTGACACAGTATCCGGACCGGGAATGCCGGGCGCTGCGGCAGGCCCTGGCGCAGTACACAGGTGTTCCGTCAGACCGGATTCTGTGCGGAAACGGCGCCTCAGAACTGATCGAGGCGGCCGTCCGCGCTCTGTGTCCCCGCAATATCCTGCTCACGGCACCTTCTTTTTCCGGCTACCGGCATGCGGCGGAGGGCGCCGGTGTGGAGATCAGATATCACATGCTCCGCAGGGAAGAGGACTTTGCCCTGACCGACCGCTACCTGGAGGACCTCACACCGGATACGGATATGGCCATCCTGTGTTCTCCGGCCAACCCCGTCGGAAACCTGGTCGAACCGGGTTTACTGACCCGGATCGTCGAAACCTGTGAAGAGCGAGAAATCTGGCTCATGGTCGACGAGTGCTTCCTGGGCTTTGTCTCCGATGAGGAGGCGCGCACGACGCGGCGCTTCCTGGAACCACGGGGACGGTTCTCCGGTCCCCTCGGGAAGCGGGGAGAGGAACCACGGGGACGGTTCTCCGGCCCCTTCGGGGATCAGGAGGAGGAACCAGGGGGACGGTTCTCCGGCCCCCTCGGAGAGCAGGAGGAGAACCCGGAGGGACGGTTCTCCGACAGCTCCTGCCGGACGCCGGAAGACAGAAACAGGCCGGCCCGTCATCTCCTTGTCCTCGATGCCTTCACCAAGCGGTTCGCCATGCCCGGAATCCGCCTCGGATATCTGATGGCGGCGGATCCGGCGGTCCTGCAGCAGATCCATGCCCAGCAGCCGGAGTGGAGCGTCTCCCTGCCGGCGCAGGCGGCGGGATGCGCAGCCCTGGCAGCGGAAGGAATCAAGGCGTACGAAATGGAGGCGAAAAGGTCAAACGCGATAAGTACAGACGCGATAAGTACAGACGCGAAAAGTTCGGAAGGAACCTATTTGGAGGTCGCCCGCCACATGATCGCATCGGAGCGGAGAAAAATGGTAAAAGCCCTGGCTGAGATGGGGTGCCGTGTCTTTCCGGGAAACGCCAATTTCATCTTTTTTTCTTCGGAAAAAGAATTATACCGCCGGCTCCTGGCAAGGGGATTCCTGATCAGGAACTGTGACAATTATCCCGGCCTGGGCCGGGGCGACTACCGCATCGCGGTCCTGCGGCCGGAGCAGAATGATGCCCTGCTGCAGGCGATGAGGGAAATCCTGGATTAGAAAAGGAGCCGGAGAACCGTCCCCTTGGTTCCAAAAACCGGGAGAACCGTCCCTGGTGGTTTGAGGTATTCACACATGAAACAACAGAATCAGACGCCTCACTGGGAAGGCAGGCATTACGCCTTTTTTCAGAACAGAGAATGTGAATATTTCCCCTGCCACCGGATCGCGGATCCGGACAGGTTCAACTGCCTGTTCTGCTACTGCCCGCTCTATGCCCTGGGCAGGGACTGCGGTGGAAATTTCCGCTACACGGACAAGGGAATCAAGGACTGCACGGCCTGCCTGATCCCCCATCTGCGGGAAAACTACGGCAGGATCATCGACCAGTATCCGCGGATCACAGACCGGATGCGGCAGATGGAACAGACGCTTGTTCAAATAGACAAAAACGATAAAAGGGTTGAAAGCAGAAAAGACAAAAAAGAAAAAAAAGACGAAAAAGACAATAAAAGCAGTGCCGGAAGTGAAAAGGCAGGCAGACGCATCGTCATGATGGCCTGTACGGCGCGCGGCTTTGAAGTGATGGGACGCGCGGCGCGGGCGCTTGCACGGGCAATTCCGGATGCGGAGATCCTGCAGACCGGCAGGTGTGCCTATGTGCCCGGTTTTGAGGACGGCCCGAAGCTCTCCGAGCTGACGGAAAGCTGGTTCGGGGAAGCGGACGCCCTGGTCTATTTTGCCGCGGCCGGCATTGCCGTGCGCTGCATTGCGCCCTTCGTGCGGGACAAGTTTACAGACCCCGCGGTGCTGGCGGTGGATGAAAACGGCAGGTTTGTGATCTCCCTCCTGTCCGGGCATGCGGGCGGCGCCAACCGTCTGTGCGGGATCCTGGCGGACGCCCTCGGGGCGGCTCCCGTAGTCACTACAGCGACCGACGGCCGCGGCCTCTTTGCGGTCGATGTCTTTGCAGTGGAACGCGGCCTGCAGATCTCCGACAGGAGACTGGCCAAACAGATTTCCGCCCGCCTGTTGGCCGGAGAGACTGTCGCTGTCTATGATGATTTCTATCGTACGGATCCTGTTGATACCGTTGATCCTGTTGATACCGTTGATACCGTTGATTCCGATGATACCCTTGATCCCGATGATCCGACCGGACCAGCGGATTTGGCCGGGACTGCCCGGCCAGCGGAACATGGTGAACCGGCTGAACCTGCTTCCGCACAGGACCGGAGCGGGCGGATCGAGCGGACGCAGGAACCGGCATCGGCAGAATACGGCGCCGGTGTCCGTCTGACGAAAAACCGCGGAGAAGCCGATATCATCATCTCGCACAGAAGGGATGAAGCGGACAGGCCGGATGCCCTCTACCTGATCCCGCGCACCGTCACTTTGGGAGTCGGATGCAGAAAGGGGATCGCTCCGGAGGCTGTCATGGAAACAGTGACAGAAGTCCTGCGGGACACCGGCATATTTCCTGAAGCACTGTGCGGGATCGCCTCCATCGATCTGAAGAAGGACGAGCCCGCCCTTCATATACTCGCGGAGACATGGAAGCTTCCGCTGACCTTTTACACAGCGGACCAGCTCAACCGGCTGCCGGGCACCTTTACGGAATCCGGCTTTGTGCGGAGCGTCACCGGCGTGGACTGTGTCTGCGAGCGCAGTGCCGTGCGTCTGGCCGGCGCCGGCGCCGAACTGATCCTCAAAAAGCGGAGCCGCGCGGGCGTGACCGCGGCGCTGGCAATAAAGTACCACTAGGGACGGTTCCCGCCGGTGCATTCGTGTGGATTCAGCCCTGTGAGGTCTGGAAAAACCAGGGAGAACCGTCCCAATGGTTCCTGTCCAATGCTGCCTGATAATTGATCGGAGAGACCTATGAGAAGCTTTAAAACACTACATTCTGCTATACTGACTGTCCTGCTCACACTATCGCTTTGCGCCTGCTCAGCACAGAATTCCGCTTCGAAGGCGGAAGAGGCACAGGCAGTTTCGACGCAGACGAAAGAGGCACAGACAGCCGGTCTTCCGCAGGACGGGACCTATGAACCCGCCTCCTTTACGGCGGAGGGCGGTACGGGCAAGGTGCAGATCACCTGTCCGGAGATCACGATCGAGAACGGAGCCGCGCAGGCCCTGATCGAGTTCAGCAGCCCCCACTACGACTGGGTGAAGGTGGACGGCGCGCAGTATGACCCTGAAAACGCGGACAAAGAAGACCGCGAGAACTCGGTGTTCCGGATCCCGGTCCGGCTGGATGAGAAGATGACCATCAGCGGCCTGACGACGGCCATGTCGGAGCCCCATGAGATTGAATATACGATCTTTGTCAGCCTGACAGAGAGCGGCAGCGCAGAGGCAAAAACAGGGAGCGGTACCGCAGATACTGCAATTGAAAGCGGCGCTGCACAGACGGGAACAGAAAAAGCGACCGAAGGGACAGAAGCAGAGAAAGTCGCAGCAGATTCTGAAGGTGAAACGGAAGAATCGGCGGAAGAGCTGGAGGAGCTCGAAATGACCGGCGGGAGAGCCGGTCAGAAGGACGGGCAGGCATCACAGGATGCCGGCGCGGAGGCTGCCCCCCCTGAACTGCCGGGCCTGACCTTTGTCTCGGCCATGGATACGGCCTATGCGGAGGCCTTTGACATCTACACCTACCGGGCGGAGGACTCCGACTCCGAATACAGGCTGATCGATGTCCACAACAGCGGGCAATACCTGCTTCTGCCGCAGCAGGACACTGATCAAAATGCCGGAAAAAAGGACAAAGAGACCACCGGAGAAAATACATCCGGCCAGAAGATATCTGACGGACAGAAGACCTCTGCCGGACAGTCTGCCATCCTTGAGGATCTCCCTACCGGTATCACGATCCTGCAGGCACCTTTGGATAACCTCTACGTGGCGGCGACTTCCTCCATGGCCCTCTTTGACGCGGCGGGCGCGCTCGACCAGGTGAAGCTCACCGGGACCAAAGCGGACGGCTGGTATATCGACGGCCCAAAGGAGGCGCTGAAAAACGGCAGCATGGTCTACGCGGGCAAATACAGCGCGCCGGACTATGAGCTTCTGGCATCCTCCGACTGCGGCCTGGCGGTGGAATCCATGATGATCCTACACACACCAGAGGTCAAGGAGAAGCTGGAGGAGCTGGGGATCCCGGTCTTTATCGACACATCCAGCACAGAGAGCCATCCCCTGGGCAGGACCGAGTGGGTCCGACTGTACGGGGTCCTGACCGGCCATGAGAAAGAGGCGAACGCCTTTTTTGAAGACCAGAAAAAAAAGTTCGACGAGGCAAAAACCTATACAGATACCGGTGCGCGGGTGGCCTTCTTTTCCATCTCGTCCAACGGTAACGTGATCGTGCGCGCGACGGACGACTACATCCCCCGCATGATCGAGCTGGCCGGCGGGGACTACGCCTTCCGGGACCTTCTGAGCGAGAGCGGGAACAGCGCCTCGGTCCGCCTGTCCATGGAGGATTTCTACAGCACAGCCGGCGACGCGGACTACCTCATCTACAACGCGACCATCGAGAGCCCCGTCAGCAGCATCAAGGACCTGTGCGGCAGGTCGTCCCTGCTGGCCGACTTCAAAGCAGTGCAGGACGGCCATGTCTGGCAGGTGAAAAAAAGCCTCTACCAGTCCCCGGACATCGCCGCGCAGATGATCACCGACATCCACCGGATGCTGACGGACGAGGATCCGGCGGGCATGGTATTTCTTGAAAAAGTAAAGTAATCATAGGCGCGCAGCTGCGCAGAAGCGCAGACGTACAGCCATGCTTTGTAAACTGTGCAAAACAGGACGTGTCTGTGAGACCGGACATGTTCCGGACATGCTCAGGACATACCCGGACAGGTATACACAGGCATACACAGACAAACACAGATATATACAGACAGATTTACATTCAGGAGAAAAAACATGGATCATCAGAAGAGACTCGACAGGATCAACGAGCTGGCCCACAAGCATAAGAGCATCGGCCTGACGGAGGAGGAGAAGGCGGAGCAGAAAAAGCTGCGCGCGGAATATCTGGCGGATTTCCGCAGAAATCTGCGGGGCCAGCTGGAGAATATTTCCTTTGTGGAAGAGGACGGGACCATCACGCCCCTGCGGACTCTGCGAAAAAAGGATGTATAAGAGCAGAAAATACGGTTGATACGATTTAATGCTCTCGTATTTGCGCTTCGAGGCGTCACAAATAGCATGACCTATAAGAGGAAGCGCCTGTTTAAAAAAGTCCTTACATGAAAGACTTTTAAATGCGATTGTTTCAGAAGGCTGCCACTCTGATGAGCAGCATAGCCGGAATGTGTAAAAATGGAATTACGAAAACAGCGAAATGAATGAGAACAACATAAGATCCGGAGCAGCCGGCGTCAGGGCGGCCAGACGGGTGCGCTATGCGGCGGTCTTTGCGGTCCTGGGCGCCGCCCTCGCGGTCATGATCATTTTAAATATTAATACGGGCAGTGTATCGATCCCCGTCGACAGGATCCTCAGGATCCTGTTTTTGAGGACGGGAGAAGCCAGGGAGGTCAGCATCATCTGGAAGATCCGCATGCCGCGGATCCTGCAGGCGGCGCTCCTGGGCGGGGCCCTGGCCCTGTCGGGATTTCTGCTGCAGACCTTTTTCGGCAACCCGATCGCGGGTCCCTTCGTGCTGGGTATCTCCTCCGGCGCCAAGATGTGCGTCGCGGTCGTGATGATCGTCATGATCGACCGCTTCGGCGCGGCGTCCTCCTGGGCTCTGATCCTGGCTGCCTTTGCGGGGGCCATGGCCTCGACGGGCTTCATCCTGATCGTTTCGCGCTCGATCCGCCACATGGCGGGCCTGCTGGTGGCGGGCATCATGATCGGCTATATCTGCAGCGCCGTGACGGAATTTCTGGTGACCTTCGCGGAGGACTCCGACATCGTCAACCTCCACGGCTGGTCCCAGGGCAGCTTCTCCGGTGCGGACTGGAGCAGCACGGGCACGGCCGCCCTCATCGTGGGCATTGCCTTTGTCTGCGTCTTTCTGCTGGCCAAGCCGATCGGCGCCTACCAGATGGGAGAGGCCTACGCCCAGAGCATGGGCGTCAATGTGAGGCGCTTCCGCATGGAGCTGATCCTCCTGTCGGGGATCCTGTCCGCCTGCGTCACGGCCTTCGCGGGCCCTGTCTCCTTTGTCGGCATCGCCGTGCCTTTTCTGGTCAAAAGAGCCCTGGGGACCTCGAAGCCCCTGGTCGTGATCCCGGCTGCCTTCCTGGGGGGCGCTGTCTTCTGCATGTTCAGCGACCTGGTCGCCCGCATGGCCTTTGCGCCGACCGAACTTAACATCAGCACCGTCACCTCTGTCTTCGGCGCGCCGATCGTGATCTTTATGCTGATCAGAAAAAACGGGAGCAGGCAGTAAAGAACGATTGCCGGCGCAGGCATATATTCACGGATGTTTGCGGCGCAGAACGGTCCGGACACCTTGTGCGCCTTCACTGTTTTCGCGGAGGCGGAAACGCTTTATGCACATGCGGAGCAAGTGCTGCCGCTCTTGCGAGCGGCATGGGAGGTAAGAGTGGTCGTCCCGGCAGACGGGGGCTCCGGCGAGCGGTATATTTCCGGAAAGAAAGGAACGGCGGAACGTGCAGGATACACATTTCACACACTTACAACTGCATCAGCTGGCTGTCGGTTACAACGGACGGGCACTGATCAGCGGGATCGAGATCGGGGTCCGGAGAGGTGAGATCATCACCCTGGTCGGCCCCAACGGATCCGGCAAATCCACGATCCTCAAAAGCATCACACGCCAGCTGACCCCGGTCGGCGGCGAGATTCTGCTGGATGCAGGGGGAGCAGGGATCCCGCAGGGGACTTCACAGATTCAATCTCAATTTGAGGGAGATGCGGCGGCTGCAGCTTCAACGGGCGAGACTTTGAAAAAAACAGGTCACTCGGAAAAATCGGAGCTCCGGAAAAAGCAGGAGTCTCCGGAAAATCCGAAGAGCCTGAAAAAACTGGACCGCTTCACGCCGGTGGAGCTGGCGGAGCGGATGGCGGTCGTCCTGACAGGCCGCCTTCAGGCGGAGCTGATGACCTGCCGGGATATTACGGCGATGGGCCGCTATCCATACACAGGCCGGCTGGGGATCCTGTCGGAGGAGGACGAACAGAAGGTGGATGAAGCCCTGGATGCCGTGCATGCGCGCCACCTTGCGGACCGGCCCTTTGACGCGGTGAGCGACGGCGAGCGCCAGCGGATCCTGCTGGCCCGCGCCATCTGCCAGGACCCGGAGATCATCGTTCTCGACGAGCCGACCTCCTATCTGGATATCCGCCACAAGCTGGAGCTTCTTTCCATCCTCTACAGGATGTCGCGCGAACAGGGAATCACAGTTGTGATGTCCCTGCATGAGATTGACCTGGCCATGAAGATCTCGGACCGCGTGATCTGTGTGCGCGGGGACAGAATCTTTGCCTGCGGAAAGCCGGCGGAGGTGCTGGACAACGAAACCGTGCGCCGGCTCTATGACCTGGATCCCTCGCTGGGACATTTTGACGTGGAGACAGGGAGCCTGGAGCTGAATTTTGCCCGCGGAGAGGATATGAAAGCCGGTGATCTCCCTGCGAATCCGCCTGGCCGGATTTCCCGGAATTCCCGCATCATGCTGGCCGCGCCTTCGAGCGGGAGCGGCAAGACCATGATCACCTGCGGCCTCCTGCGCCTTCTGCAGCGCGGCGGTCTGCGCCCGGCTGCCTTCAAGTGCGGGCCGGATTATATCGATCCCATGTTCCACAGACAGGTGCTGGGGATCCCCTCCAGGAACCTGGACACCTTTTTTTCGCCGGGAGACGATCAAAGGACTGCAGATCCGGCAGATATCCGTTCTTCATCAGAAGACACTGTATTAAACGCCACACCTGATATCATGGCCCGGGCTATGCGTCTGCACGACGCGGACATGGCTGTGATCGAGGGCGTCATGGGGTATTTTGACGGCACGGGTGCTTCCGGTATGGAGGCCTCCTCCTGGGACCTGGCCTGCCGGACGCAGACACCGGTCGTCCTGGTCGTCAATGCCAGGGGCATGAGCCGGTCCATCGTTCCGCTTCTCAAGGGCTTTGCCGGCTACCCGGCGTCCGTGGGGCCTGCGGACAGATGCGATAAGCAGGGCACACGGGCACAGGGGGCGGACAGTGGATTTCCGTCCGAAGGGTCCTGCAGGAGAACACCTGCCGCTGAGAGCGCCGGCAGGACAGACAATGACAGGTCGCGGATCCGGGGCGTCATCCTGAACCGGATTTCCGCCGGCATGTTTCCCATGATGAAGGCGTGGATCGAGGCGGACACAGATCTGCGGGTCATCGGCTACCTTCCGCAGCTCGACGATATCTCCTGGGAGAGCAGGCATCTGGGCCTGCTGCAGCCGGAGGAGATCGAGGACCTGCAGGCCCAGGTCGACCGTCTGGCGGATGTCATGGAGAAGACGATTGACAAAGAGGTCCTGCTGGACCTGGCCCGCAGTGCCCCGCCCCTGCCGGTGGCATCAATCATATCCGCAGAAGGCAGTGAGGGAGACGCGGAAGCTGCGAAGCAGAGCGCTCGCGCGCAGGCGGATGCCGGTGCGAACCCTGGGCAGACCGGAAAAGAAGACCCGCGCGCCGGCGCCGGTATGACCTGGAAAAAAGGCCCTGTGCAGAGCCCTTCTCCCCGCATCGCGGTCGCCAGGGACGAGGCTTTTAACTTCTATTACGAGGACAACCTGGAGCTGCTGCGGGAGTGCGGCGCAGACCTGGTCTTCTTTTCCCCGATTCATGACAAAACCCTGCCGGAGGCGGAGGGACTGCTGCTGGGCGGCGGCTATCCGGAGCTGCACGCGCCGGCGCTCGCGCGCAATGCGTCCATGAAGGAATCCATCCGGGCGCGCGCCGCGCAGGGCATGCCGATTCTCGCGGAGTGCGGCGGCTTCATGTATCTGCAGGAAAAACTTGTGCTGAAAGGCCTGCCGGACAACTTGAAAAATGCAGAGTCCCTTCCCATGTGCGGGATCCTGCCCGGCACCTGCCGCATGACGGACCGCCTGGTCCGCTTCGGATATATTGAGCTGGAAAACAGGGAAACCTGTGAAACCACGGAAAAGGATGGAAACACCGGCTACCTGGCCGACGGCCATCACATCCGGGGACATGAGTTCCATTATTTTGACTCCACGGAAAACGGAGATACCTGCACGGCGCGCAGACCGGGTCGCAGGCGCTCCTGGGACTGCATGGTCGTACAGGGCAATATCATGGCGGGCTTCCCCCACCTCTACTACCGGTCTGACCCGGACTTCGCCGCTGCCTTTGTCGGGCGCTGCAGGAAATACGGCGCTGAGAAATACGAAAGCAGATCTTTGCGATCGGTGACGGTTGGCGATGATGAATGACAGAACAAAACCGGAATCCGAAAACAGTAACCGGAAGCTGAACAGATGATGAACCTTACACTGCCACAGATGATACAAAACAGAATATGGGTCCTGGTGATCGCGGCGGCAGTGGACCTGCTGATCGGCGACCCGCACTGGCTCTGGCACCCGGTCCAAGGGGTGGGCGTCCTGATCAGCTGGCTGGAAAAGATCCTGCGCGCTCTGTTCGGTGTGCCCGTGCTTGCAAAAGCAGAAGACGCCGGAAGAAAACAGGAAGCTCCCGGCACCGGATCTGCATCCGGAGTGCAGGATGCCGCCTCCACGCCTGACCGGCATGACAAAAAAGACACCTGTTCTGCGGAAAGCACGACGACAGCCCGTATGGATGATGTCCGCAAAATCCGCGAACGCACCGCCGGCGGCCTGATGGTCCTGCTGGTGCTGGCCATCTGCACGGGCGTCGTTGTCCTGATCCTGCGGATCTGCGGGAAGGTGCACCCTTTTCTGGGGATTGCCGCAGAGGGAATTCTCTGCGGCCGCCTGCTGGCCCTGCGCAGCCTGGGAGAGGCGGGCTTTGCCGTCCGCGATCCCCTGCGGAAGGGCGATATCGAGGGCGCGCGGCATGCGGTCTCCATGATCGTGGGGCGCGACACAGACCGTCTGGATGCGGAGGGGATCGCCAAGGCTGCTGTGGAGACCGTGGCGGAGAACACCTCTGACGGCGTGACGGCACCACTTTTTTACATGATCCTCCTCGGGGGCGCGGGCGGTATTTTTTACAAGGCTGTCAATACCATGGACTCCATGACAGGCTACAAAAATGACCGCTACAGGTATTTCGGGACCGCTGCGGCCCGGCTTGACGATGTCATGAATTATATCCCCTCCAGGCTGACAGCCCTGTGCATGATCCTGACCTGCTTCCTGCCGGGAAAAGAAACTGTACAGACCCTTCAACAGGGCATGGGCGGCGGAGCCGCTGCGGAGGGAAAAGCGGTTCCGGTCCGCATCCCGGACGGCGCGGCCGCCTTCCGGATCTGGCGCAGGGACCGGCGTCAGAGCCCAAGTCCCAATTCCGCCCAGACCGAGTCCGTCTGTGCCGGCGCCCTGCACCTGTGCCTCCTGGGTGACACCTGGTATTTCGGCGAGGTCCACCACAAGGCGGAGATCGGCGACGGGGGCAGACCGGTGGAACCGGAGGACATCACCCGCGCCGTCCGCCTCATGAACAGGACGACGGTCCTGATGTTCGCTGCGGGGATCCTGGCGCTGGCAGCGGCGGGACTGCTCCTGTGAGTCAACAGTGAGTCAACAGGGGCGTATCTCCCCGACTCAAAAACCCGATCCACCCGGATCCAACAGGGAGGATCCACCGGGGGCGCATCTCCCCGGTACAAAAAAACGGAGAGATACATCCCACATAGCTTTGGTTCAAATAGAGCCGGTTTGATACGTCCCACATGGCTTCCCGCATGGTTTCCTGAAGGTCTGCCGGAGGTTTCCTCCAGGCTCAAAAAGAACCGGTGAGATACGTCCCTGGTGGTTTCCCAGTGGATCTTCCAGAGACAAAAGGCACACAGAATCATGGAAAAGAAAACGAATATGAAGAGTGAAAAATCTTGTCGATACAAGATTTTTCACTCCGGTGCCTGTGCCGCGGGCCCAGGCACCTGTGATCGCATCGGAGAAACCCGTCCCGGGCTTTCTCCTCGCGTTGCCGCTCTGACGAGCGGCATGGTCGGAAAAAGTGAAAAAGCGCTTCTGGCGGTGAGCTTCGGCACCACTTTTGCGCAGACGCGCGAGAGGACGATCGGCGCCATCGAACGGAAGCTGGCAGACCGCTTCCCGGACCGGGAGGTGCGCAGGTCCTTTACCAGCCGCATGATCCGGAAAAAGCTGCTTGAGCGCGACGGCCTCAGGGTGGACAGCCCGCAGGAGGCACTGGAGAGGGCGCTGGAGGACGGCGTGCGGGACA
Source organism: uncultured Lachnospiraceae bacterium (assembly GCA_902781215.1). GTDB lineage: Bacteria > Bacillota > Clostridia > Lachnospirales > Lachnospiraceae > CAG-791. Next base: position 2,250 of record CACZIO010000055.1, on the reverse strand, counting down.
TGGTCGTCCAGCCCCTGTACCTCATGCACGGGCAGGAGCATCTGCGGCTCATGGAGACTGTGGAAAAATACAAATCCTCTTTTGACCGCCTGGCGGTGGGAAAGCCGCTTCTGGCGGGACGGAGGGACTGTGAAGTCATGGCAGAGGCCATCGGACGCCATATACCGGCCGCAAAAGGGATCACGGGTACATCCGCCGTCGTCATGATGGGGCACGGAACAGACCCGGAAAAGGCGAAAAGGCTACCCGGGCAGCCGGACCTCTTCGCGGGCGGGGACGCGAACGCGGTCTACCGCATTCTTCAGGAAACCCTGCGCGAAAAAGGCATGGACGATCATTATATTGCGACCGTGGAGGGAGAGCCCCGCATTGAGGACATCCTGCCGCTTGTCTGCCGGCCGGAGATCCGCGGAGTGGTCCTGGCGCCCCTGATGATCGTCGCCGGCGACCATGCGGTCCATGACCTGGCGGGAGAGGAAGAGGACTCCTGGAAGAACCTCTTTATACAGAGGGGACTCCAGGTGGAGACCGCCCTGCAGGGAATCGGCGAGTGGGAGGAGGTTCAGGAGCTGTTTGCGGAACATGCTATAGAAGCTTCTGAATCCGTCCGACACACGGATGAGCAGAGCATATGAGAGGAAAGCTGCCAGTACTTTGATGGGTGAACGGAAGAAAAACACTGCACCCTGCAGATACCTTGCAATGAAAGGAATTTTTCAAAAGATGAGAGGAAAAATATACGGCGTCGGGGTGGGTCCCGGAGACCCGGAGCTGATGACCCTGAAGGCGGTCCGCCTGATCAGGGAAAGCGATGTGATCGCCTTCCCGGGAAAGTCGGCGGAGGAGTCTGTCGCCTACCAGATCGCGAGGGGAGCGGTCCCTGAAATCGCGGAGAAAACCCTGGTGCCCGTCTACATGCCCATGATCAGGGACCGGGAGACGATCGCAGACCGGCACCGGGCAGGGGCCGGACTCCTGGAGAAATACCTGGACAGGGGACAGAATGTGGTCTACCTGACCCTGGGGGATTCCACGGTCTACTGTACATTCAGCTATCTTCAGCATATCATGGAGGAGGACGGATACGAGGTGGAGCTGGTCAGCGGCATCACCTCCTTCTGCGCGGCGGCGGCCCGCCTGGGGATCTCCCTCACCGAGTGGAACGAGCCCCTGCATGTGATCCCGGCCTCCCACAGGACCGGTGAGCCCCTGGACCTTCCGGGGACCTATGTCCTCATGAAATCCGCCAGCCATATGCGGGAGACCAAGGAACTTCTGATCGCCAGCGGCCGGGAGGTCAGCTGCGTGGAGAACTGCGGCATGGAAAATGAAAAGATCTACCGCAGCGCGCAGGAGATCCCGGACGACGCCGGTTATTTTTCACTGGTGATCGCAAAGGAAAAGAAGGACCGGGACAACTGACAGCGGCGGCAATTCTGCGCACCTTGCGCCGGACTACGCAGGGCCAGCCGGAGGAAAGCTGCCAGGGAAAATACAACAGGATTCGAAAAGAAACATGATCGAGATACAGGGACTGACGAAAAAATTCGGGGACTTCACCGCGGTGGATCATATCGACCTGACCATCCGGGACGGGGAGTTTTTTGGGCTCCTGGGCCCCAACGGGGCGGGCAAGACGACCACGATCAGCATGCTGTCGACCGTGCTTCTGCCCACCGAAGGCCGGATCCTGCTGGACGGAAACGTTCTGGACCGGCGCGCGCATGCCCAGAAGAGGCGGCTGAGCGTCATCACGCAGGAGTACTCCATGCGTCAGGACATGACCATGGAGGAGGTCATGGAGTACCAGGGAAGGCTCTATTTCATGAAACGGGCGCAGATCCGGGCTAAGACGGAGGAGCTGCTGGATTTCACGGGACTTCTGGAATACCGGCGGCGCACCGTGCGCCACCTCTCCGGAGGGATGAAGCGCAAGCTGATGATCTGCCGCGCCATCATGACCGACCCGGACATCCTGCTCCTGGACGAGCCGACAGCGGGCATGGACGCCCTGGCCCGCCGCCAGACCTGGACTCTGCTGCGCCGGCTCCAGAGCCGGGGGATGACGGTCCTTTTGACCACCCACTACATGGAGGAGGCCCAGACCCTGTGTGACCGGGTGGCCCTGATGGACCGCGGCCGGATCGACGCCGTCGCCTCCCCGCAGGACCTGATCGACGGGCTGGGCCGGTTCGCGGTGGATGAGATCACGCAGGAGACGACCTCCAGCCGTTTTTTCCGGGACAGGGA
>CACZIO010000054.1 GCA_902781215.1 uncultured Lachnospiraceae bacterium | reverse complement strand
GCACCTGCACCTTATCCACGTTGATTAGCCTGAGTGCGGCGCTCGCTGCTGCGGCAGCGTGATGCTGAGCTTTGGCCGTATGGTGGAGAGGCAGTCCGAACCCCCTAAAGGGGAACCCGCCGCAAGGCGGGGAGTAGGAAGCACGCGACTTAAGTCGTGTGAGGCTTCACAGAATGGACAAAGGCCTGCTGTACATTTCGGACAGCACCGTGTTTGAGGCCCAGAAGCGCGCCCGCAGGCTGACACAGAAACTGAATACGATCGACCGGTCGGATTTTGAGGGAATCGCTGCAATCATCAAAGAACTGCTCGGGAAGGGGGAGGATGTCTTTATCAACCCGCCCTTCTATTGCGACTATGGCGACCGGATTGAGATCGGTAAGGGCTCTTTCATCAATTACAACTGCACCATCTTGGACACCGGCCGGGTCCGGATCGGTGAGAACGCCCAGATCGCACCGAATGTCTCCATCTACACAGCCGGGCACCCCGTGCACCCGGCGACGCGCAACACCCACTATGAGTACGGTGTCGACATTACGATTGGCGACAATGTCTGGATCGGGGGCAACAGTGTCATCTGCCCCGGCGTCACCATCGGAGACAACTGTGTGATCGGCGCCGGCAGCGTCGTGACGAAGGACATCCCTGCCTGGTCCGTCGCCGCAGGGAACCCCTGCCGCGTCATCCGCCGGATCACGGAGGCTGACCGCGAAGTCTATTACCGGAATATCCCTGCGGATCCCGATGCCCTTGACCATATGCACCGCATTTGGGAGGAAGCCGGAGATCCCAGAAAATACCCGACGGCACCGTAATAAAAGTTGTAAAGAACCTGTAAAAGTTGTATATAATAAGTTCTGTTAACTATGTTTTGGAAAACGGGACATGCACCACGGAGTTCCCGACGGGAGGACATCCACGATGAAAATGAACAAGATCAGAAAATCGGTAATCGCAGTCCTGCTCTGCGCACTCGTTGTTTCGTCACTGACTGCGTGTGGATCTAAGAAAAAAGATACGGCAGAGCCGTCTGCAGAGCCTCCGGCGCAGCAGACAGACGCGTCCGGACAGGAATCTACTGTGGAAGAGGTGAACGGAGCCGGCCAGCAGGATCCGCAGCCTCAGCAGGCGCCCGCGGAGGCGGCGGGGCACAGCGGAACGGAATATGCCGCCCAGGACAACGTCGACCTCACCGGCAACTGGGCCCAGAAGGACATGGAGGGCAGTGACAGCTACGTGGCCGGCTATATCAGCGATGGCGTGGTCGAGATCTTCCTCATGTCGGAAAAAGGCAGCAAGGGCAGTCTGTACTGGTCCGGCACCTATGTTCCCCAGACGACACCCGGAACGCCCTACACCTGGGACTCCGTCAACGACCGGGACCGCACCGGACAGGCCGAGATCGGCTCGGATTCGGATACCAAGACCTTCTCCTATGAAAACGGCGAACTCACTCTCCCTGTCACCATGCTGGGACAGACCACGGTCGTGACCATGGTACGGTCCACACAGGACTACAGCGTCTTTGCCGGCAACGGCGGGGCATCCTTCAGCGCGGAAGACGGACAGCCCGTCGAGATCGAGGACCGCGTCTTCACATGGTTTACCATGGACGACGGAACCTGCCTCATCTACTATGAGATGACTCTGAAGAATCCCAATCCCTCCAGCGCCATCCGCAATGCGGTGATCCAGGTCACGGCCCGCGGAGAGAACGAATCCGACCTCTCCACCCAGGAGCGCACGGTTCCCATGATCGCGGCGGGCGATACCATCATGTTCGGAGATGCTTTCTCCTACCAGGGACCCGCGCCTGCCAGCGTGGAAATGGTCGCCTTCAATGAGCCCGACGCCTATGTCAGCCAGGAGGCGTCCTCCGCCCCCAGCCAGAGCGACCTGGAGGTCTCCAATGGGCTGGAGAACGTGAATGAGACCGGCACTGTCTATACAGGTGAGGTGACCAACAACACCGGCAAAGACCTGGGAAATGTCCGCCTCAGCGTCATCTTCCGAAAAGGCGACGATATCGTCGGCGGTATGGGCAATATCATCACGACACTTGCCAACGGCGAGACCAAGCCCTTTGAGATTATGGAGAGCAATGCGCTCCCGGAGCACGATTCCTTCGAGATCGTCGCCCATGACTGGGATCCTCAGACCGCAGGATCGGGCGCGCAGCAGGAGCCTGCAGCCCAGCCTTCAGATCCGGCGGCACAGCCGCAGCCGGCTGGACAGCCCCAGCCTGCAGCCCAGCCCCAGCCCGCGGGACAGTAAAAACCGTTTCCGGGAAGCAGTTTTAGAAGCAGGAAATCCTGGAGAAAGGAGCATGGATGACGATGAAAAAACTTGACGAAATGGATCTCTCAAAAGTCTCCGGCGGAAATGCCGGCGCCAATCCCTATGCCTGGGACCGGGTCATGGCAAACGTTCCTTCCGGGACTGTACCGCTCCAGGCCAGCCCTGTCGACGGGGACTCCGACGTCATTGCGCAGATTCCCAACGGCTTCAACTTCCTGGTCACATACGATCAGGAGGACGGAAACTATGTCATGGCGGACTACAACGGCCAGATCGGCTGGGTCCGCAAGGACAAGTTTGTCAGCCTCAAGGGCGGCATCGGGAAAGCCTGATGACCGGGATACATTTGCATCAGGACAACACACGAAATTGAACAGCAGCACGTGGAATGGAACAGCGTGCCGGCTAACGCACAGTGGTATCACAGCATCACAGCGTGGGCCGGCCCGCTGTTTTTTCGAAAAAGGTGTACTCCACACACAACATATTCATACAACATATTCACACATCATATTAAGAAAAAGACGCAATGGAAGTCTGTTATTGGAGTCACTGGCTTAGAGACAGTGCAACTAAGTAGAAAAGGTGAGCTGTGTATATGAATATACCGCAATAATATGAATGCGCGACCATTGTACCCTATGGCGCCCAATGAACCTGCAATAATTGAATCATCAGGAACGACCGGAGCGACCGGACCGTAAAGTGACCGGAACCGGAACGACCGGATCGTTTCTCGTAAAGATGATGATCTCGAATTGCAGATTCAGGAGCCGGAAGGCCGGGAGGTGTACAATGAAGGGATACACGACAGAGAGCGGCTACATGGGATACGTCGAAGGCAGATACCTTCTGTTCTCGAGTGAAAACGACTATATCGAATATATGGATACGGAGGAAATGTGATATGTTCGGACTGGACAAACTGTTTGACCTGAACCACGATGGGAAACTGGATGCCTTTGAGCGCGCTGCGGAGCTGGGATTTCTGGATGAGGCAGAGCGGGAGTCTCGAAAGGAAAAAGCCGGATACGGCCATGAAAAATATGGAAGTGACTATGACCGGAATTCGCGGGATGAAGGTGATTCCGGGGAAGACTGGTAAACCGCGGAGATGACGACAGGTAAGCTGCTTTGAATAGTATAAAAGATTGAGAAGGCCATTTTCCTGCTGAAGTGACGGGAAGATGGCCTTTGATAATTGGACAGACTGGGAGATGATTCTGTGAACTTTGTATAACTTCAACCGGCGTAGTAGTTGTTGCATTGTTGATAATTTACATGAATCTGCTATGATGGTAAAAAGTGTATTTACTTGTTTAGTTTCATGAATCGGAAAGTAAAGTCTTTTTATTGATGACAGGAGGGGATGAGATGATAATGGAGCAGATTAATTGCCCTTATTGTGGCGGAAATCTATCGGAATTTAGAAATAACCCGATTCAGATTTGTCCTTACTGTCACAATTCAATTTATGCTAATGATGAAGGTGGGCATTATACATATACCAAGGTTATCATAAAGGAAGACAAAGCCAGAATCAAAGAAGCAGAGGCAAAAGAAAACATCAAATTACAACAGATGGAATTTGAAAAAGAAAAGTACTATGAAGAAAGCAGGAAAGAAGAAAAAAGAAAAAAATGGAAGATTCGGATTGGAATTGCTGTGGCATTTTTCATAATTCTGGTCGGCCAGAATATATATCTTAATCTTGAAGCCAGACGGAGGGAACAAAAAGCTTATCAACAAGCATTGGTGGAGCAAAATACACCAAAGGAAACCGTGTATCAGACAGATCAAGTGGTAGTTTTAAAGTCATCTTTGCAAGCAACGATATCTTCAGCGAGCGAGATGGTTTCGTATAAGTACTTTTATACAAATCTTGGTGAAACTGAAAAGGACAGGAAACTATTTAAAAGAATAAAACTGCCATTTACAACAGAGAAGACGCTATTCACGTATGATGGTGTAATCAGCGCAGGATACGATTTGAAATCTGTTGAGATTACTGTAGATGATAAGGAGAAGAAGATAATAATCAAACTTCCGAAAGCCAGAATATTATCACATGATATAGATACAGGAAGTTTTCAGACTTACGATGTAAAGAAGTCTATATTTACATCTATAAGTATTGAAGAATATACAGAATTCATAGATGCTTTGAAAAAGAATCAGGAAGAAAAGCTGAATAGCAATGCGGATTTTTGGAATCAGGTTTCTTTAAATGCGCAAACAGCCATCAAAGAATTGCTTATCTCTAGTGGCACATCCGGTGATTATTCAATTAAATTTGAATAGCGGGATTCTGTAATTCAAGTGCTGGTACCGGGTGATTGAAGTCTTAAGTAGGGTAGGATGAATCTACATCAATAATATTTACCAAAGGCTCTAAGATGAATATTTTGCTATTTGGAATTGGAAATGTTGGAAAAACAACGACAGGGAGTGTCCTTGCAAAAAAGATAGGATATGATTTTTATGATCTTGATGAGGAAGTAGAAAAATATTGCAATATGACAATTGCCGAATTTATCAGGACAATTTGGCCATACGAAAGAGACAAGATACGTGGCACTGTGATAGGGCAGATTCTTACGAAAAAGGGAAACAAGGTCGTTGCCGTGACACCGATGTATTATTCTGTTTGGTTCAACAAATATCTTAAACGAGATGATGTTCTTGCAATTGAACTTCAGGATGAACCTGCAAATATTTTTTCACGGCTGATTTTTACAGATGATAATGGGATAGTATTAGAAGACTCTGTGAAGTACCGGGAAAAACATAGAAAATATTTTCTGAATGAGATTAAAAAGGATATAACAGCTCACCGGAGATCTTTTATAAAAATCGAAAATAAATTTGCTATTAAAAATGATTCTCCGGAAGTAGTGGCATCCAGACTGATAGAACAATTCAGGGAGATTATCCTGTAAAAAAGTCTGGACAATAAGCAGCATATAATATTGATGTCCTGCTGGCGGTAGTTATACATGGAATCAGGCATACAGGTCAGTCGGAAGTGGCGGCAGATGGACAACCTGAAGAATAGTAATAGTACGGAAAGCATGTTGTCCACGTTATAGAACACAGCTATAATAGTTTGATAACAGAGCCTGCAGGTATCAGTCACGCAGGAGTACTGAGGTATATATAGGCTTAAAAAGAGAATACTATCGTGAAGAAGATTTTGACAAACGAAGAGAGGATCGCAAACAACAAGGCCATTGCGGAGTCTTATTATCATGCTTATGACAAAAAGGCCGTCAAGGACGGCGCGGTCTATGATACCTGGAAATATGCGCCGCACGCAGAGTACTGGTCTCCTTATTTCGGAAATAATATGATCGACCTGCAGGAGAATCCTATTTCAGTGGAGGATTCCGCCACGATGGAGGCTCTGTCCTATTCGGTCGAGTTTGATGACTGGAAACCGATCGATTTCGAATCCTTCCCAGGGATTGAGGGTGTCGCGTGGAAGACACATTTTGGTGCCACACGCAAAATAGACGGCGTCTTCATGGACTTTTTCGCCTACAGCTTCATTCGCACCAATGAGTACGGTGAGATCACGCACTGGGAGACACATGTCAACTCCAATTACAATGATTTCCTGGATGTCGCAATTGGAGAACATGGACCCTATGACGATGCGGACAAATACATGGCAGCAGTGATGAAGAAGCTGAAATCCGCGGGGATCGACCTGGCTGCGCTGATGCATGCGGACCGGAAAATCTGATTCGGATTACATAAGGATCAACCGGTTGTGCCGATGCAGGCGAGCCGGATGATCTGAGAATATGGTTCGGAAGAAATCCCGGAGTACAATGATATCAATGATATACGGAAATGACGGGAACACAGGAATAAAGAAAAGGAATCGCAGGAGGCCTTATTTTGGGAAAGAAAATTGTCGTCGTTAACGCAGGCCCCAGAAAGGGCTGGAACACGGATACGCTGCTCACGGAGGCGGCGAAGGGAGCCGAGTCCGCAGGTGCCGAGATCGTGAGGTTTGACCTGTTCAGGCTGGAAAAATACACAGGATGTATTTCCTGTTTCGGATGTAAGAAGGAAAAATTCAAGGGGCAATGCATCTGCAGGGACGGCCTGAAACCGGTCCTGGATGCTATTCGCGAGTCGGACGGCCTGATCATTGGCTCACCGAATTATCTGAGCGAGCTGACGGCTTCCTTCCGCGCCCTGTACGAGCGCCTGATCTTCCAGAACCTGACCTACAACACGGATAAATACTGCTGCAATGAACACTTCATTCCTGTGCTTCTGGTCATGACCAGCAATGCGCCGGACACCATGTACCTTCCGATGATGCAGAATTATCAGCAGACACTTACGAATTTTGTGGGACCGACAGAGCTTCTGATCAGCGGTGACACCCTGCAGCTGAAGGACTACAGCAAGACCGACTGGGAGTGGTCCCTCTTTGATCCTGAGGCCAAAAAGGCGCGCCATGAGACCGTCTTCCCTCAGGAATGTCAGAAGGCCTTTGAGATGGGCGCGGCACTGGCACGTAAGTAAACTGCGGATTTGCGGATGACAACAGCGTGCCGATCCCTCGTGATGGCCGGGAAAGGAAAAATGATGAAACGAGCGGTTATTCTTTTTTGTTCGATCATTCTGACTCTGTCGCTTTTGATCCTGTCATCGGGATGTGCCTCTAATGCCTCAAAGGGGCAGACGGCGCCGACTGAACAGCCTGCGTCAGCCGGAGGAACTTCACAGTCCGGCCAGTCCACGCAGACTGTGGAGACGGCACAGGCCGGGACGACAGATGCAGCCGCACAGACTGTGGAAACGGCACAAGCCGGGGCGACAGCGGCAGCCGCACAGACCGCGGAGACGGAACAGGCCGGACAGACGGCGGCAGCGGACAGCAGTGCCGCAGCGGCTGATACGGCTGCGCAGGCCGCGACCGCATCAGAGCCTGCAAAGGTGGATAACGGCCTCTGGACTGCCACTGAAATGCCGGTCAAACTCATCTACGGATGTGTGAACGAGACCTTCCTGGAGGCAGAGACCGAGGATCCGGTCATAATCGGTCAGGCAATCGATGCCATCAAGTCGCTGGAGATCGGGGAAGCCAACAACATGGAGACCCTGGATGCGGGGGATGACCTGCACTTTATCTTTGAAGACGGTTCGGAAGTCCGCCTGACGTTCGAGGGGGACAACTGGATCACCGACGATCATGAGAGATATCATGTAGAGGGCCTGTCCCGCCTGCACAGTGTCCTGTATGTATTATTCGAAGAGTGATTGTACCATCAGTGTACCATCAGGGACGGTTCTGAGTGGTACAAAAGAACCGGGAGAACCGTCCCAGGCGGAACGTTACGGAGGAACAGAGCTTGTATCCACCCATTCACGAGAAGACGCCATATACCTTTTCTTTTGAGCGGCTGGACAGGCTCTGGAACCGCTATCCGCAGTATCATGAAATGACCACCTTCTCTACGATGGAGCAGCTCCTGGAGGAGCATCCGTCTTGGGGAGAGGATTTCGAGGACCTGCGGGAGGAATATGAGGCCGGGCAGTACGACCAGTTCCTGATCCAGCTGTCCTGGGCGGATCTTCCCTACAGGTACGCGACCCGGAAACTGATCGAGGCGGCAGGAGCCGACAATTCCGCGGGCGCCAACCCTTACGTATCAGCTTTTCTGGAGCAGTTTACCGGGCTGGACACGGACCGGAAGGCCTGTTTTCTGTTTCCGGAGAGTTTTGTATCACAGTTTTTTGTGGTCACGGAGGTCTGTAAGCGGGCAGAGATCTTCCGCCCGGTGCGGAGTCTGTTCCCGGACGAGGAGAAGGTCCATTATCTGGCGGTCTTTGATAAAAAGAATATGGATGATGTCCTGCTGATGTATCATCTCTTGTATACCAATACCTCCCGTGAATTGTTCGGGGGGTATTCGCTGTATGATTATCCGCTGATCTGGTACCAGACCCATCTGCAGGAGGACGGGACGGTGCTGCGGTCGCCGTTTCTGCCGGACCGGCTGGCCAGGTTTCAGGGGAACCTGCCCTTCTGCTTCAATCCCGTGAAGACGGTCTATGTCCGCCGCAATATCGCGCATATGCTGGAATGCGGGTATTTTTCCTCCGAGCTTGAATTCTTTCTCTGTCTCACAAAGGAGATCATGCCGCTCTTTCAGTGGTGGTACACGGACCTTGCCCTCTATGAGGAGAAGGACGGCTATCGCACGAACTGGCGGCTGGCGCGGACGCGGATCCGGACGGACCTGACGGCGGACGGAGTGATCAGGCCCAAATGGAAGCACGAGCTCTCGCTCTTTCATGCGGTGCGCAGGCGCCACCCGGACACGCTGTACCAGTACCGGCCTGACTGGCTGGGGCGGCAGAGTCTGGACCTGTATGTCCCTTCCCTGCGGACGGCGATCGAGTACCAGGGGGTCCAGCACTATATCCCGGTAGAGTTTTTCGGCGGGAAGGAGGCCCTGGCGCAGCGGCAGGAGCTGGATCAGACCAAGCGGCAGCTGTGTGAGGAGAACCGGGTGCGGCTGATCGAGTGGCCCTACAGTCTGGATCCCACGGACCGGAATGTCAGGGAGATGATCGGGTGATCCAATGATCCAATGACCCGAGGGTCCGATGATCCGGATATTCTCCTTTCAGGTTTTTTACAACAGGAGTAACGGCAATGGTGACATATATTATAATAGGCATCAATATCCTTCTTTTTGCGGCGGAGAGCATGAAGGGCGGCGCCATGAATCAGGAGGTCGCGCTCAAATTCGGGGCCCAGTACACGCCTTATATTCAGCAGGGGCAGTGGTACAGGCTCTTTACTTCCATGTTCCTGCATTTCGGTTTTCTGCACCTGATCTGCAATATGTATTCGCTGTATAATCTGGGCCCCTCGCTGGAGTATTTTTTCGGGATCCCGATCTTTGTCGTCCTGTACCTGGCGTCGGGCCTTGCCGGAAATATCCTGACCTATGTCATGGAGCTGCGGACCGGGCGGCGGGCCCTGTCTCTGGGGGCGTCGGGCGCTGTGTTCGGCCTGCTGGGGTCCTACCTGGTCTTCGCCCTCTGGCCTGGCTATATCGGTGTCTCCCTCTACGGGATCCTGCGGGTCCTGGGGATCAACGCTGTCTATGCCTTCGCCAACAGGAGCATCAATGCCATGGCTCATCTGGGCGGTCTGATCGCCGGGGCAGTGATCACAGCTGGACTGCTCCTGGTATTTACCTGAATCATTACATGAACCGGATCTCGATCGCAGGGGGATCCACCGGAGCAGTCCTGATTCGGGAAAAGACTGTCGGAAAAGTCTGCAGAAAGACTACTGAAAAAGCCTTTAAAAAGACTTCTCAAAAAGGCCTGCAAAAGGACTGCAGGAAGCGGCTTGTGAAAGTGCGCAGATGCCAGCCGGACAAATCTGAGTTTAAATTTGGACGAAATGTATGCCCCGGAAACTTTCATCTGGAAATATAGAGGATATACTGTGAAGATTGAAAAAACTTTGTGCCCGTACTGCGGCGCTACTTTGAAAGTCCTGCCGCGGCAGGAGGTCGTGGAATGTGAATACTGCGGGAGCCCTGTGCTCATCACATGGATGGGTGACAACGGCTCTAATCCGGGCGCGGCGGGGAAGCCCTACGCCAGTCCTGATCCTGCGGCCAATCGCGGCCCCGGATCTGTGCCGGGTCAGAACGCTGCGGCCTACCGCGGTCCAGGCTCTGTGCCCGGGAAGAATACAGCGGCCTATCGCGGCCCGGGATCTGTGCCCGAGCAGAATACAGCAGTCAATCGAGGCCCCGGCAGCGGCACTTTTTTAAATAATAATGCCGGCAGATCCGGCATGACCGGCGGCGGTGCAGGCGCTGCTCCGGGTGCTGCTCCGGGCGCGGGAACCGGCAGACCGGCAGCCGGAAGCAACCCGGGTGCACGGTTTGGCCCTGCCGGACTTTTTACAAGGCCGCTTCTGCCGCCTCCGGGCTTCCGCAACAAGAACATCGCGCATATGATCATGGGAACGATCGGGTACCTGATGATCATTTCCATTGCGGTGGCGCTGGATACGCCCCTGGACACGATCTTTTTTGCCATCGCCTCCCTGACGGTGGTGGATATCTGCACGGAATGGACTGGCGCTTTCAATAAGCTGGCCGGTGTCACCAGCACCAGTACGGTTGTGCGCTTCTTTGCCAAAACCGGGTGGAGTTTCCTGTTTTTCCTGGCGTGGATCGTCCTGATGGCGATTCTGGAGGGAATGCTCATCTGAGCATATATCTGACGAGGAGAACCGTCCCGGGCGGTGCACTGACGGAGGTGGAGCATGGATTTTTATCAGGAATACAGAAATAAGCTCCGCACGCCGGAGCAGGCTGTTCAGATGGTCAAGAGCGGGGACTGGGTGGATTACGGGACCAATGTGTGCTTCCCGACGCTGCTGGACGCGGCGCTCGCCAGGCGCAGGGATGAGCTCCTGGACGTCAAGATCCGTGGAAATCTGTGCTTCGGGCCGATCCAGGTGGTGGAGGCGGATCCCACCAGGGAGCATTTCTGTTACAACAGTTGGCACTGCTCGGCCTATGAGCGGAAGCTGGTGGACCGGGGCCTGTGCAATTATATTCCCATGATCTTCCGCAACCTGGTGCCCTACTACCGGCATTTCCTGACGGTCAATGTCGCCATGATGTGCGTGACGCCCATGGACCGGCACGGTTTTTTCAACCTGTCCTGCGGGGCGGGGATCGCGCGCGGGATCCTCAAGGACGCGGATATCGTGATTCTGGAGGTCAATGAGCACCTGCCCAGGATCCTGGGCGGGTTCGACGAGAGCATCCACATCTCGGAGATCGATTATGTCGTGGAGGGCGACCACCCGGAGCTGCCGGAATTCCCTGTTCCGGATCCGACGCCGGAGGATGTCGCCATCGCCAATATTCTGGTGCCCCATATCCGGGACGGATCCACGCTGCAGCTGGGCATCGGTTCCATGCCCAATGTGGTGGGCTCGATCCTGGCGCAGTCGGATGTGCGGGACCTGGGCATGCACACGGAGCTGTGCGGTGACGCCTATTATGAGCTCTACAAGGCGGGAAAGCTGACCAACAACCGCAAGACCTTCCGCCCGGGCAAGGGCGTGACAGGGATCGTTTTCGGCTCCCATGAGCTCTATGACTGGGTGGACAGCAATCCCGGGGTCATCATCGAACCGCTGGAATATGTAAACGCGGCGGAGACCATTGCGCGCCAGTACAACATGGTGTCGATCAACAGCTGTATTTCCGTCGATCTCTACGGCCAGGTCAATGCGGAGAGCGCGGGCCTGCGGCATATCAGCGGGACCGGTGGACAGCTGGATTACCTGACCGGCGCCGCCATGGCGCGGGGCGGCAAGGCCTTCATCTGTATGACCAGCACCCACATGGACCGCGACGGGGTGCGCCGGTCGCGGATCCTGCCGCATTTCAACGGCGAGATCATCACCAACCCGCGCAGCCAGAGCTATTACATTGTGACGGAATTCGGTGCCGTCAACCTGACCGGCCGGACAACCTGGGAACGGGCGGAAATGCTCATCAGCATCGCCCACCCCGATTTCAGAGATGACCTGATCCGGGCCGCACAGGACCAGAAGATCTGGCGAAGATCAAACAGGAGATGATGCTGTTCTGCAGCCTGCATAGAACGCACATGTGCAGGACTTACAGGAGAGTCCGGCGATTTCTGACTTTTTTCATACGCAGCACCGGTATATTTAAAAGCGAATAAAAACGAATAAAATAACGGATAAAAAAACGGAGGTCATGGATCCGATATGGCTGACGACAAGATCAAGCTCCTGCGGCTGATGGAGCTGCTGCTCGAAGAAACGGACAGTGAACATCCCTTGAATGCCTCACAGATTTATGAGAAAATGAATGCCCGGTTCGGGTATGAATACCGCCGGAAGACCATCTACAGCGATATCGGGATCCTGAAGGACTTCGGCCTGTCGATCGGGCAGGACAAGGGCGCCAGCTTCGGCTATTACATTGACCGGCGCAGGTTTGAACTGCCGGAGCTCAAGCTCCTGGTGGACGCGGTCCAGTCCTCCAAGTTCATCACAAAAGAAAAATCAGAGGACCTGATCAAAAAGCTGGAGGGCCTGACCAGCAGTGCCAATGCGAAACAGCTCCAGCGCCAGGTCTTTATCTATAACCGGATCAAGGCCGGCAATGATTCCATCTACGAGAATGTCGACGCGATCCACGCCGCCATTCACGGGAACCGGCAGATCAGCTACTGCTACTGCGAGTGGACCATCCGCAAGGAGCTGGTCCGGCGCAAAAACGGAGCGGTCTATACGGTCTCGCCCTGGGCGCTGACCTGGGATGACGAGAATTATTACCTGGTGGCTTTTGATGCGGAAACAGACATGATCCGGCACTACCGCGTGGACAAGATGCAGGAGATCCGGATCACGGAGGAGGCCCGTCTGGGGCGGGACCACTTCGAAAACTTCGACCTGGCCGCCTACGCCCGCAAGACCTTCGGCATGTACGGCGGGGAGGACCGGAAGCTGACCCTGGAGGCGGACAGGCACCTGGCGGGTGTCATCATCGACCGCTTCGGGACGGATGTCATGATGGTCCCGAAAGGGGAGGACCGCTTTCGCACGGTCGTGACGGTGAGCGTCAGTCCGCAGTTTTTCGGCTGGATGGCCGGCATCGGCAGCGGCATCCGGATCGCCGGCCCCGAAGATGTGCGGGAAGCATACAGAGACTACCTGCAGGGCATTCTGGAGAACGGCTGACAGGTCCGGGGAAGGATCTTTCCGGACAGAAATACAATTATCCTGATAATAAGCATTCCGGGAACGAGCGGTCCGGAAAACGGGAAAAATCCTGAAAAAGGACTTTGCTCCCGGAAACAGGCATAAAAGGGGAGAAGAGTATTATGGACAAGGAACAGACAATGGAGGAATCGACAGGTTCCCGTGACAGCGTGATCATCCGCACCAGCGTCATCGGGATCCTGACCAATGTTTTTCTGGCGGCCTTCAAGGCCGCTGTGGGCATCGTGTCCCACTCGATCGCGGTCACGCTCGATGCGGTCAACAACCTGTCGGACGCGCTGTCCTCGATCATCACGATCGTGGGGACTAAGCTGGCAGGTAAGAGCCCGGACAAAAAGCATCCCCTCGGCCACGGCCGTGTCGAGTACCTGAGCGCAATGATCGTCTCCGGCATCGTGCTCTACGCGGGCATCACATCCGCGGTGGAGTCGGTCAAGAAGATCATCCACCCGGAGGCGGCAGAGTACAGCACCGTCTCCCTGATCATCATCGCGGTCGCCATTGCCGTCAAGCTGATCCTGGGAAAATATGTGAAAAAACAGGGTGAAATGGTGAATTCCGGTTCACTGGTCGCATCCGGTTCCGACGCCACTTTTGACGCGATCCTGTCCGCCTCTGTCCTGGCTTCCGCCATCATTTTCCTGACGACAGGTATCTCGCTCGAGGCATGGGTCGGCGTGGTGATCGCCGTCTTTATCATCCGCTCGGGCATTGAGATGGTGACAGAGACCCTGGACGATATCCTGGGCAAGCGCGCCGACAGCGACGTCACGGTCCGGATCAAGCGGATCCTGTCGGAGGAGCCGGAGGTGCGGGGCGCCTATGATCTCTTCCTCTACAATTACGGGCCGGACAGGGACTATGGATCGGTCCATATCGAGCTGCCGGACACCATGACCGTCGAGGAGGTGGACCGCCTCACCAGGCGCCTGGAGGCGAAGGTGTACGACCAGACCGGCGTCGTCCTGACCGGCATCGGCGTGTACTCCTATAACACCAGCGGAGAGGCTGTGAAGCTCCGCAGTGAAGTGACGAAGCGGGTCATGGCCCATGACTGGGCGCTTCAGATCCACGGCTTTTACTTTGACATGGAAAGCAGAGAGGTCCGCTTTGACGTGGTCATGAGCTTTGATATCGATCATGGGGAAGGTGTAAAGATCCTGACAGAAGAGATGCAGGAGGCCTTCCCGGATTATCATTTCATCGTTGTTCCGGATATCGATATTTCGGACTGAACTGTCCGGCACAAAAACGTCTGGAAAAACCGCCTGGAAACAGAAACCGCCCGGGACGTATCTCAGTGGTAGGAAAAGAACCACGGAGACCCGTCCCGGGCGGTTTATTGACCATTATTATGCTTTTTCAGATCATTATTCCAGTCCGGTCGCCTCGTCCAGCCCCAGCATGATGTTCATGTTCTGGACGGCGGCGCCGGAGGCACCTTTGCCGAGGTTGTCAAAGAGGGCAGTGACGCTGGTCTGGTCCTCGTGGCCGCAGACGACGATCTGCAGGCGGTTGGTGCCTGCCAGCTGTGCTGCGTAGAGGGTGGAGGCGTTTGTGCCGAAGGGCAGGACGCTGACGAAATGGCTGCCGGCATAGTAGGCCTGCAGGGTCTCGCAGATTTCCTGCGCGGCGGGGGCAGTGCCCGACGCTGTTTTGCGCAGCATGCTGTTGTGGAGCATGATGGTGGTGGCCATGCCCTTGTAGTAGTCATCTACCACGGGGAGAAAGACAGGCGGATTCGTGAGCCCGCACACCTTCTGCATCTCGGGCAGGTGCTTGTGACGGAGGGTCAGGCCGTAGATGCCGGGGGCGTCCAGGTCCGGTTTCCGGTCTGCTGCCTCGTAATCGGCGATCATCTTCTTGCCGCCGCCGGAGTAGCCGGTGAGGGAGAAGCAGGTGAAGGGGTAGTCGGCCGGGACCAGGCCTGTCCGCACGAGGGGGGCGGCGCAGGAGATGAAGCCGGTGGCATGGCAGCCGGGATTGGCGACGCGGTGGCTGTGCGCGATCGCCTCGCGCTGGTCCGGGCTGAGTTCGGGATAGCCGTAGGTCCAGTCGTCGCTGGTCCGGTGGGCAGTGGAGGCATCGATCACCCGCACGTCGGGGTTGTCGATCAGGGAGACCGCCTCGCGCGCGCCGTCGTCCGGCAGGCACAGGAAGACGATGTCCGCGGCGTTCAGGAAACGGCGGCGCTCCTCGTTGTCGTGCCGCTTGTCCTCATCGATCCGCAGCAGCTCCAGGTCATCTCTGGATCCGA
Source organism: uncultured Lachnospiraceae bacterium (assembly GCA_902781215.1). Lineage (GTDB taxonomy): Bacteria > Bacillota > Clostridia > Lachnospirales > Lachnospiraceae > CAG-791. Next base: position 4,710 of record CACZIO010000054.1, on the reverse strand, counting down.
TCCGGTCGTAGATCTGCAGGCCGGTCGTCCCGCTCTGCCCGTCGATATAGACTTTTGTTCTGACAGTCTTGATCTGCATATTTCTGATTTCCTTTCTGTATCCCTGTCTCCGGTCTCCGGCACTTGCTGTCTATGAACACCGCGGGACGTAGATCTCACTCGTATCCTCATCTCCGGTCTCCGGCGGGCGATGCCCTCAGCTGTTTTCCCGGATCATGATCTTGTTGTTAAAAAAGAAGGCCTTTTTCTCCGGCGTCCGGTCGTAGACCAGATATTCAAAGAGGACCCGCATGGAAAAACGCCCCTGCTTTGTGAGTCCGCCGGACAGGGTGCAGGCGACGTCCCGTTTCTGGAGCAGGTCCCGGATCTCTTTGTATTTTTCATAGCAGATGATGACCGGCTGCGCAAAGCCGGGATGATCCCTGCGGTAGTCCTGTACTGCGCGGCAGATGTCCGTGACACAGCCGCAGGTGATGAAGAGCGCGTTGAGCGTGGGCGCATCGCGCAGCAGGTCCATGGTCTGCTGATAGGCGTCCTCGGGCGTCTCCTCGATGTAGCGGGTCTGCAGGACTTCGCTGCCGGCGGCACCGGAACCCTGCGCAAGGCTCTCGACAAAGGAGCGCTCACGCTGTTCGTGGGAGAGCATGTTGTGACAGGAGATGATGCCGATCCTGGCCGGCTCCTTTAGAAAGAGATCCATCATCCGTACGGCGACGCTGCCGGACTGGAGCATGTTCTGGCCGACATAGCACAGGATCCCGTCCAGCTGCAGCTCTGAGTTGACGATCACCACCGGGATCTTCTTCTTCAGAAGTTCCCCAATCGCCTCCTCGACCGCCGCTGAGCGGATGGGCAGAATCAGAGCGCCGGACACGTTTTCCTCCGCCAGCTGCCGGATGCAGGCCGCCTGGGCTTCAGCATCGGACGCACCGACTTCATAGTAATCGACCTGAATGTTGAAGCTGTGGAAATCCTGGTAGACGACAGAGATGCCCTTTTTGATATCGGGAGCAGCGGTGATCTGCGGCAGGACGACCGCAACCCGCATCTTGCGCTTCTGATAATTGAGCGCCTTGGCGAGTGGGTTGGCCTCATATCCGTGCTCCTTCAGGAGCTTTTTGATTTCCTGACGTTTCTTCTCGCTGACGCCCGGCCGTTCATGAATGACTTTGTCCACTGTGGATTTTGTCGTGCCGGCCATTTCAGCGATCTGCTGTAATGTGATTCCCATCCCGGAATCCTTTCTGTAAAAACGGATGTGGCAACATAGATTACTAATATGAATAAATTATATAAGAAAGTCCTTCCGTGTTCAAGATACGCGTATCGTAAATGATGCATCTCCTTGGGCACAGTGTGGGACCCGGAATGCACATGTGCGGCCGGCCGGAGAGCGCCCGGTATGGATGTGTGATGCACATGTGCGGCCGGCCGGGAGGCCCTGGAGAACGGCGAGATGGCTATGTCCGTCTACCAGAGCCCCAAGGGGCAAGCTGCCGGATTCGTGATCGCTGCGATCAACATGCTGGAAGGCAAGGATCTGGCTGAGGGAACCGGCTGTGAAGTATCTTCGGAGTGCCCTTATGTCCTTTACTATCCCTTCATCCCTGTGACTGCGGATACACTGGACAAGATCAAATAAGGGAGACGGAAACACAGAGGTCCTTGAATTTTCAAGATGATGCCGGAAGAATTCAGAGACTCAACGGTTTATAAACTTCAAAAAGTACGCTATAATGTGACAGCGGGTTCGCCTGCTGTCACATTTGTGCTAAGAGTTATTTGCAGGGGAGGATATCCGGAGACTTCTTTCCATTATCTGTCTGCCGGCAGGGATGCCTGCGCACTTACGTGCTCCGGCATGGTTGGAAAGAGAGAACAGAGTTATTTGCGGGAGGAGCCTGACAAATGAAAAAGGGATATCACAGCACATAGGACAAAGTATATGGGAAAATAGCCAGGTCGGAGTTTTACGGCTTTGTACTTGGATATGCGGTCGGCACCATCCTGCGCGGTATTTTTAAGCTGGATACGAATACAGTGCCTCTGATCATGGCCGGCATAGGCATTCTGATCGGAATCTGGTACGACAGGAAATACTTTATGGTCAGGGACGGCGAGGATGAGGCTGAAAATGCCGAAGAGGCTGCCGGCGCGGAGACTGCCGGGGCCCTTTCCTCCGATCAGGAGGACCATGCCGGCGCGGAGACTGTCGAGGCCCTTTCCCCGGTTGAAGAGGACCATGCCGGCACGGAGGAGATCGCCTCCGGCTCCATACAGGCCAACCTGAAAAAGATGTTTGAGCGGGTGGACGAAAACGAGGAATCCGAACCGGACATTGCTATGGATGGAGCAGCAGAACCTGAAGAAGGTGTTTGAGCTCCGCTGATCGCATTGGAGAAACCCTTGCGGGTTTTCCTCCTGCGCTGCCACTCTGGCGAGCGGCATGATTGGAAAGAGGATGAACTGACATGTATGACATAACTGTAATAGGTCCGGCGCTGATCGACGTGCTCGCCGCGCCGTTCAGCATGGAGGCTATGGAGAGAGACTCGAGGTATCTGGATCAGATCCGGATGTCCTTCGGCGGCGACGCCCTCAATGAATCCGCCGTCCTGACCAGGCTCGGCAAAAAGGTGCAGCTGATCAGCAAGGTCGGCGCGGACGAGGCCGGCAGGACCGTCCTGAACTACCTGCATAAAAACGGGATCGACACGGACAGCGTGCAGGTGGAGGAGGGACTGGAGACCTCCGTCAACATCGCCCTGATCGCGGAGGACGGGAGCCGCAAGTTTCTCATGAATCCGCACAGCAGCCTCCGCAGGCTGGGCCTGGAGGACGTCATGCCGGTCCTGAGCCAGATCCTGGCGGACTCGCAGGGGGCGAAGATCGTGAGCTTTGCCAGCATGTTTATCTCCCCCCTCTTCACGGTTGAGAAGATGAAGGAGCTCTTTGCGGCGGTCAAGGCCGCCGGCAGGACCCTGGTCGTGGATGTGACCCGGGCCAAAAACGGAGAGACCCTCGAGGATTTGAAGGACCTGCTTCCCTACATCGATGTCTTTGTCCCCAACGACGAGGAGATCGCTTCTCTGACAGGCGTTCAGGACCCGGCAGAAAACGTCAGGATCCTGGTGGAAGCGGGTGTGAAGACCGCCGTCGTCAAGATCGGCGGCGAGGGATGCCTGGTCGGGACCAGGGCGGGGATCGTCCATGTCCACGCCGTTCCCGACGCAGCATGCGTCGATACCACCGGCGCCGGCGACACCTTTGCCGCCGGACTGATCGCCGGCCTCTGCAACGGCTGGAGCCTGCCGGAATGCGCAAAACTCGGCTGCGCCGCCGCCTCCTGCTCCATCGAACAGATCGGGGCGACCGACGGCGTCCGGTCCCTGGACCAGGTCATGGAACGCTACCATATGATCCCGTGATTATTTTGAGCAGAGTCCGGAAGGACTCTGCTTTTTTTTACGGGGATGGAACCACCCGGGACGGATCTCTCGGTACATGGGTACCACTTGGGACGGTTCTCCTGGTACAAAATACCACTTGGGACGGATCTCCCGCTGCGATACTGTCCGGCAGAGCTCTCCATGGACGAAAGAATCGGGAGGCCGGAAGAGCCGCCAGAACCGTCCCAGGAGGTATCTTTGCAAATCCCACAAAAAGAATTATGGAAATTTGTGCAGAACATAGAAAAGTGACGATTTTCAAAAAAGGTGTTGCACGCACATGACATGCGTGCTATCATAAAAGCACATAAAGGAATTTAATAATGCACGCAGAAAGCACACAACGAAATCATAGAAGATCATTGGAGGGGAAAATGAATTACATTGATTTTGATGAGTCCAGAAAATATGACATTATCCTGCTCGGCAGGGTCGGCATTGACTTCAATCCCGCCTACAGCGAGGTCGTTCAGGAGGATTTCAAGCCTCTGAAGAAGGTCCACTATTTTGAAAAGTTTGTGGGCGGCTCCCCCGCCAACATCGCGGTCGGCATTACCCACCACGGCATGAAAGCCGGCTTCATCGGCAAGGTCTCCGACGATCAGTTCGGCGATTTCGTCATCGACTACTTCAACGAGCAGGGCATCGATACCTCCAATATCACCCGCTGCACAAACGGTGAGAAGCTGGGCCTGACCTTCACCGAGATGAAGTCCCCCATCGAGAGCGACATCCTCATGTACCGCAACCGCGTCGCGGACCTGCAGCTCTCCGTCGATGATATCAAGGAGGAGTACATCCGCCAGGCCAAGGCCATCCTGATCTCCGGTACCGCGCTTGCCGAGAGCCCCTCCAGAGAGGCTGCCCTCAAGGCTGTCATGCTGGCCCGCAGAGTCGGCACCAAGATCATCTTTGATATCGACTACAGAAACTACAACTGGAAGAACCTGGACGAGATCTCCATCTACTGCTCCATCGTCGCCAAGGAGTCCACCGTCATCCTCGGCTCCCGCGAGGAGTTTGACCTGACCGAGAAGGAGCTCATGCCCGGCCTGTCCGATGAAGAGAGCGCAAAGATGTGGCACAACTACCACGCCAGGATCGTGGTCATCAAGCACGGCATGCAGGGCTCCACAGCCTACACCCGCGACGGCCAGAAGTTCAGCATCCGTCCTTTCCCTGTCCAGGCCCGCAAGGGCTTCGGCGGCGGCGACGGCTATGCCTCCGGTTTCCTGTATGGCCTCTTCCACAACTGGGAGAT
>CACZIO010000053.1 GCA_902781215.1 uncultured Lachnospiraceae bacterium | reverse complement strand
CGGGGTCGCTGCCGGCAGCTGGATGCAGATCCTGGCCTCCTGCATGGCGGGCAGCTTTCTGGTCCGCGGCAATATCATGTTCAGCGTCATCGCCGTCTTTGTCCAGTGGATGGCCCTCGGCTTTGTCATGTGGAAGCGGGGCTGGTTCATGAGAAAGATCGAGGAGCTGGAGCTGTAAAGAACCACAGGGACGGTTCTTTCTTTACGGCGTCCGTTCTGTTGTTGTGATGATAAGAGGCCTCCTGCAGCCGGGATCCGGATCACACATCACACAACATATTAACAGAACACGGGCACACATCGGCAGCCGAAAGCTCTGCAGCCGAAAGTGAAAAAAGTGATGCATTTCTGCGGAAAATGTGTATAATTAGGAAGAAACGTACGAGTAAGCATGAACTAACCTGCGCGGAAGGCAGGAATCTTTTGGAAGGGGCGGTTCTTTTTTGGAAGACAAGAGGGACATTGAGAAGGCTCTGGCGGACAGCCTGAAAGAGCTCGTGACCAGAGTGCCTTTTGAGAAAATCACCATCAAGCAGATCGCGGACGGCGCCGGCGTCATCCGCGTGACTTTTTATAACCATTTTCAGGACAAGTATGACCTGCTGGCCTGGATCGTGCGGCGGGAGATCCTGGACCCGGTCCGCATCCTGATCGCCAACCGGATGTACAGGGAATCCCTGATCCTGATTTTTTCCAACCTTCAGAGGGACAAGGCCTTCTATATGCGCGCGTCCAGGATCGAGGGCCAGAATTCCTTTGCCGAGATCGTCATGGACTGCGCCAACGAGCTGGTGCTGGATGTCTTCCGGGAGCGCGGCGCGGGAGAAGGGCACCCGAAACATCCCTGGATGAATCCCGAGAACCTGGCGAAGTACTATGCCAATTCCATGAGCTATGTGGTCCTGGAGTGGATCCGGACCGGCATGACCATCCCCCCGGAGGAGATGGCGACCATCTACGAGTACATCGGGGAACGGTCCATGTGGGAGATGCTGGAGGAACTGTGAACGGTATACAAACAGGCGGGTTTGTATATGGACTTGCAACACGGATTTTGGATTGGATATTTGATTATCCGGTCCTTTTTTTTATATTTAAAAGCGGTCCGGAGAGAAATCCTTCTTTTTTTTGCTGTCCGGATTCAGGCTGCATACATGTGCAGATGACCATCTGCGGGCACCGGCCACCCAGGTGAGACGCAGTAGAAATATAAGGCGAAGAACCTGTACAATCGATTGAGAACAGAGAGGGAAAAATGAAGAGGAAACAGTTTTTGGCATTGATGATCGCGGTCTCGCTTGCGGCGGGAACGAACATGACAGCCGTCAGCGCGCTTGCGGCAGACACCACTGTCTCCGCAGACCAGTCCGCGGAGAATACAGAAGAGGAAAAGTCGGATGAAAACGGATCTGAAGATCAGTCGAAAGAAACCGGGTCGGAAGAAGCCGGATCGGAAGCGGATCGGTCAGAAGAAGACAAGTCCGGAACAGATGCGTCAGACGAGTCCGGCAGTGACGAGGATCGCAAGTCGCTGGAGAATGCCATGACGCAAGCCGCCGGTCAGGTTTCGACCGGCGCCGCCAAAGAGGAAACTGTCTACGTCTTCACGGACGAGTACGGCGAGCAGCGCGACATCACCGTATCCAACTGGCTCAAGAACCCGGATAAAAAGGACAAGTTGGAGGACGAGTCCGTCCTGCAGGATATCGAAAATGTCAAGGGTGACGAGACCTTTGACAAGGATGGCGACAAGATCACCTGGAACGCGGACGGCAACGATATCTATTATGAGGGAACCACGACGCGCCAGGTGCCGGTCACTGAGAAGATCACCTATTACCTGGACGGCAAAGAAATCCAGGCCAAGGACCTGGCCGGCAAGAGCGGCAAGGTCAGGATCCACATCGACTACACCAACAATGAGAAGTACAAAAGCGTCTATGTGCCCTTCACGGCCGTGACCGGCATGGCCTTTGCCAACGACACGGTCTCCAATGTCAAGATCGACAACGGGTCCGTCGTCTCCGAGGGCAAGAACACCATGGTCATCGGCCTGGCCTTCCCCGGCCTGGAGGACAGCCTCAAGACCGCGCGCAGCGAGGCCAAGACCATCATCGACAAGAGCGGTGAGATGAACATCGACGACGACAAGTCCGAGGCAAAGAAGGCCGATGAGCAGAAGGACCGCGACAAGGCCAAGAGCCGGATCGACGATCTGGACATCCCCGGCAGCGTCGATATCACCATGGACGCCACCGATTTCAAGATGAGCACCTGCCTGACCATGGTCTTCTCCAACGTCTTTGAGATGGACGAAGAGGACGAGGCAGATTTCGATCAGGACCACAAGGACGCCTTCGACGACATGGACCAGGCGGTCGCGGACCTGGAGGCGGACGGCGACGAGCTCACCGACGGCACCCAGGAGCTGGTGGATGGCGTCAAAGAGGGCAAGAACGGCACTGAAAAGCTCCTCGACGGCGTCGGCGAGCTGGCCGACGGTGTCAAGGAGTACACCAACGGCGTCGACAAGGTCGACGATGGCGTGCAGACGCTGAAGCAGGGCACCGGCACCCTGGTGGGGAATAACGATACCATCAGCACCGGCATGAAGAAGCTGCAGGTCGGCATGAATACCCTCACAGACGGCCTGTCTGTCTACACGGGCGCAGTTGCGCAGGCAAGTGACGGCCTTGACGCTGGAAAAGAGAAGGCAGAGGAGTTGAAAGATGGTGCAACAGCTCTGGCGGATGAGAAGCAGGGGGCACCTGCTTATGTTGACGGCGTGAATGAGCTGATCAGCCAGACCGGTGAGATCCGGAATGGTGTCGGACAGCTTGCCACAGGGGCAAAACAGGTCTCTGACGGTGTAAATGAACTGGCCGGGCAGATGGATACAGTTGCCAAGGGTATCACTGCGGCAGCGACGGCAGCAGGAGAGGCTGCCGGTAACGCAAAGACTGCAGCGGAGCATACCGGAAAAGCAGCATCGGATGCAGGCTCCTTCATTGAAAAGGCCGAGGAGACGAAAAAAGCGATCGGAGATGCTGCCGGTACAGCCTCAGATGTGATCAATGCTGTAAATGAAGTGAAGACAGCGGCGGATACAGCCAAGACGGCGGCGGATAACGCAAAAAAAGCCGCCTCAGAGGCGGGTGATTCGGCCGAGGGAGTGAACAATTCAGCAAAAGAAAAGACGGATGCGGCAAAGGGTTCGATCAGCGACGCAAAGGATAAAATTGGAGAGATTGGAAATCCCTTTAAGGAAAGTCTTTCCTCGATTTCAGGGGATCTTGGGGATGAAGTCTCGACCATTGGTAAAGTCTCTGCGGATGATGTTGATGTCAGTGTCAGTTCCGGTGACCTGAAGAGTGCCATTAAGGAAGCTATCAAAGATGAATTGAAGGATGTTGAGGGCGTCTCGGAGGATGACATCAATAAAGCTGCGGAAAAGGCAGCGAACGCTGCGGCTGAGAAGGCAGAGGAGAAAGCTTCCGTTGATGTCAGCAAGGTCAACAATAAGATCGATCAGGCGAACGAATCCATAGAAAAAACAAATAAAAACCTGAAGGCAGTCAAAGAATTCAAAGACGATGCGGACGAAGCAAAGTCAAAAATGGATGGAAAGATCGACGAGGCCAAAAACAAACTGAATGAGGCCTCCGGAAAGGTTGACGATGCGGCGTCTGCGCTTACAGCAGCCGGCGACAGTCTGAAATCATCGGCGGACAAAATGTCTGAGGAAGCCGGAAAAGTCAGTGATGCGGTTTCGGGAGAGAACGGGGTTACAAAGAAAGCAGATGCAGCTGTTACAGCGGCCGGTAAGATGAAGGATGCGAAGGAAGCTGCAGACAAGGTATCTACAGACCAACTGAAATCAGATCAGGGAACTTTGGCCGGAGATGCTAAAACACTTGGAGATGATGCCAAATCGATTGGAGCAAAGGCACAGGACATCGCGGATGCAGGAAATGCGCTGAGCGATAATGGGGAAAAGCTTGGTGAACTTGAGAAAGGTGCCGGAATAGTCAGCGGTGGATTGGAAGAGCTCAATGGAAAACTGACTGACAAGAAGACACTCGCCAAACTGCAGCTTCTTCAGGAAAAAGGAACTGTACTCAAGGAAGGCGTCACAGGCATCAGCGGCGGCGTAGAAACCCTCTACAACACCCTCTATGTGGACAAAGACGAGAAGAATCCTACTTCTTTGAACAGTGTCCTGAAGAAACTGAAATCAAACAACGCAACGCTGAATGGCGGTGCAGTGGCTGCACGCGACGGTGTAGGAACTCTCTCCTCCGGTCTCTCTGACTACCTCGACGGCACGGAGAAGATCCACAAGGGCGTCGGAACCCTGGCGGAGGGCACAGGCCTCCTCAGCGACAACTCCGGCAAGCTCAACAATGGCACGGGCGAGCTCGTGGACGGCGTGGAGGAGTTCGACGACGGCATGCAGGAGATGCTGGACGGCGTCGAGGAACTGAACGACGCCATGCTCAGGGTCCGCGACGAGGGCATCGCCAAGATGGCGGATATTTACCGCACCAACATCCGGTCTCTGGATGACAGCCTGATGGAACTCAAGGATGCCTCCAAGGCCTACAAGACCTTCAGCGGCGCGCTGGACAGCACGGACAACAACGTGAAGTTCATCATCAAGACCGACGGAATCGAGACGGACGAAGAGTAATCTACGCTGATCTCGGAAAACAAGGGACGGCAGACGAGTCTGTCTGGTGCTTTTCAGGACATACTGTAGACATACGGTCTTTAGTAGTACAGGCAGACAACAGACTGATACATCCCGGAATATCAAAGCGTGCACATGGAGAGATCCTCTGTGTGCGCGCATTGGCGGAAAACATGAATATTCATCTTATTTACCTTATATTGATCTCGGCGGCGCTGGCGCTCGGCATTTACGGCGTCGTCGTGCAGCGGGGCGCCAACCTGGTCCGGATCGACGGCAGGACGGCGCAGATGGCGCTGATCTGGGCGGCGTTTCAATTGCTCGCGGCCCTGGCCGGTTACGGCATCGGCAGCTGGATCCTGCACTTTGAGCTGGAGCGGGACCGCAGCATTTTCTGGATCCATATCCTGGCGGGTGTCATCCTGGCCGGAATCGGGGTGCGGATGCTGCTCACAGCTTTTAAAAAGAAGACCTTTCTGGAGCACCGCATGGAGAACATCGATATCCGGCAGGATACCATGCTGTCGCTCCGGATGTGCGTGCACGGATGTTTTGCCGGCATTGCCTGCGGTCTGCTCCGCCTGGGGCTGGCCCAGATGCTGGTCTGCACCTTCGTGATCTCCGCCCTCTTCGCGGTGGCGGGGTACATATCCGGACGCGCCTGGGGCGCGGAGCCCAGTGACAAGGCCTATGCCATCGGCGGCGGCCTGCTGTGCGTTGTCAGCATTGTACTGCAGATTCTGCAGTTTGCTTGAGCGCAGCGCATGGCAGGTGACCAACGAATCAAACGGAATCGTTCATTTCACTTCTGTTACCTGAAGGTTACCTGAACCCGAGCTTAAAAGAAAAACTATCATTTGGAAATAGAATGACCTTTACAGGCAAAACCCGGCATTGCGCCGGGTTTTTGTTTTGCTTTGGCGGTTCACTTTACGGGGGTTACTTTACGGGTTGCGGTTACAGTTACGGGTTTTGTTTTGCCCGGACGGAAAAGCATTACAATATCCAAATATGGATATATTCAGGCGGAATCAGGATATAATATCCGCCAAAGAATTGACCAAAGATAGGGAATACGCTATTATAACCTTATAAGGAAATTGTATCTCCGAATAGATGGGAGATTCACTATATTATTCTTCTGAAACTGCTTTACATCAACCTGGACGAATAATCACGGGGAAAAAGAATCATGAAGGACACCGCATATAAAACCGCGATCGATGAAATGCGAGCGAGAAAAAAAGAATTGGGATATACATATAAAGAACTGGCGGACTTGTCCGGTGTGCCCCTTCCGACGGTACAGAAGATTTTGGGGGGGTTTACGAAGTCGCCGCGCTATGAAAATGTACTCGCCATTAAGAAGGCGCTCTGGCCCGCCGGTCTGCCTGATACCCCGGGTGAGGATGGGAGACGACCGGGCGTACCTGCTGAAAAAGGGATCCTGCCGGATGCTCCGGCCGAATATAATGACCCGTCAGGTAAAACCGGTTTGTATGCGGAAATGACCGGGGAGACGCTTCGTGGGCAGGGGTTCGCAGCTGAATCGCCGGCTCCTTATTATACGGATCCGAAGAAAGCAGGGGCCGCGCATGTATATTCCGAGTCTTTCACTGCAGCCCGCAGGTCCGGACAGACACCCGTAACCTCTTATCCGCTTCTGCCTCATAAACGGCAGGGGGAATATACAGCCGGGGACAGGGAAATGCTGCCCGGAGATGTGCGCACAGAACTCATAGACGGCGTGATCTATGACCTGGCAGCCCCGAAATCGGTCCACCAGATCATCGTCGGTGAGATATTTAATCAAATCTATAACCAGATTGAAAAATGCGGGAAGGACTGCCTTGTTTTCACGGCACCCTCTGACGTCTGGCTCACCGGAGATGACAGAAATATCTTCCAGCCGGATCTGTATGTGATCTGTGACCTGAACATGATCGATCCTGACGGATGGACAAGGGGGGCGCCGCCTTTTGTTGTTGAGGTCCTGTCACCCTCCACCCGGAGCAGGGATATCCTTTTGAAAGCGTTCAAATATCACGCAGCAGGGGTTCATGAATACTGGATCGTGGATCCGGAAAGAAAAAGAATTCTTGTCTATGATTATGACAGAGATCCCGATGGAACAGTCTACACGGAGTATTCCTTTGACGATGTCGTTCCGATTGGGTTCAGTGGTGGAGGCTGCTCGGTTGATTTCAAAAGAGCGGCCGCAATTCTGAATCGGATTGGCTGGCAGCGCTCCTGATCATGCCTGTGTCGATTCCCGCAGGATGAGGTCAGTGGGGACATAGGTCGTCCGGTATTCCCGCAGGTTGTTGGAGATGCGGGAGAGAAGGAGCTCCGCGGCGACAGTGCCCATGCTCTGGGTGTGGATATGGACGGTCGAGAGCGCGGGCGCATGATAGCGGGACTCGGGCGCGTCGTCGAACCCGAGGACCAGGATGTCGTCAGGGCATTGGATCCCCATGCGGCGGAGAGAACTGATCACGTTGATGGCGAGAAAGTCGTTCGCGCAGATGAAGATCTGGGGGATCGTCGGCATCTCTCCGAGAAGCCGGGAGATGTCGTCCGTATAGTCGGCGATGCGGGCGGGATTTTTGCCGGGCGGATAGTCCAGGATGGAATAGGGCTGCACGGGCTCGAAGCCGTAGCAGGCGGCGGCGGAGATACAGGCGGTGCCTCGTTCAAAGAAGGAGCGGCAGTGCATCATATTGCCGATAAAGCCGACGGTTTTCTTCCCCTGCTCCGACATCTGTTTCAGGAAGGAAAAGATGCCGCTGAAGTTCTCCATGAGGAGGACGTCGGCGGACAGGGGCTCGCGGTCGAAGCTCGCAGGTGCGTCGATCATGAGGAGCGGCAGGCCGATGGAGCTGAGCATGCGGCAGTATTCGTAGTTAAAGAGCTCCAGACAGAAAATGGCCGCTGTATGAGAGAGGTTCATGCTGCCGGGGAGCTTCAGGGAGGAAATCTCCGCAGGAAGCACCCGGTAGATCGCCAGACTGTAGCCGAGAGAGGAAAAGATCTGCTGCATCCTGTCGATCGTCGTCACGGCAAAGTGGGAGCCGCCGGGGATGGATGCGGTGACCATGGCAATCTCACTCCGGGAGCCGGCTGCAGCTGTATTTTCCTGCCCGCCCGTTACAGGTCCGGTACCTGCCATAACCTGACCGGAGGGGCCGGCGCTATGGCCGACGTCCACAGCGGGAGCGGCGGAGACGGAAGATGTATCTGTGGAAAGGCCTGGAAGAGGGAAGAAGAGCGGGTAGGCTAACTGCCGGTAACCCATTTCCACCGCTTTTTTCAGGATGAGTTCTCTGGTACCGGGAGCTATGACGCCGGTGTTGTTGATTGCTTTGGAAACTGTATTTCTGGACAGGCCCAGAGCGTCGGCGATGTCCTGCATAGTCACTCGATCGGACATGTGTACTACCTTCCTTTGTTTTTCTGAATCCGGTGCAGACAGACCGGGTGATGTCAGAACCCTTTTGTCAAATCAATAACCCGTTCAGATCTATTTTATATCAGATATATTCCATTCAGATTAATTCTGTCTGCTCAGAATGATTCCGGTTGGAGAAAACATCCCGGCGGGTAGAGATATGCGTAATGAAAACGGCTGTTCATACTGTGAACAGCTGTTTTTTTTATTGCGAACCGTTATTTCTATGATCATAAAAAGATTATACGGAAACGGTCATACAGTGATTATACAGAAATGGATTATTTTCGTCAAACCCGGAATGTGCAAATGTAAAAATTACAAATGTAAAACATGGTGCCAACGAAAATTGGAAAAATTGCATAAATGCATCGCGAAATATGCAAAAATATGTAAAATATAACGAAAAAGTCAGGTTGACAGAGGGTGAGCACATAAACATAATATAGAAATGAGTGTAACACTAATGGTGCAAATGTAAAAATATAGATATGGACAATATTTAGCATACTAAAGACTGAACATGTTACAAATTGAAAAGAATAACGAATGTATGCTGCAGAATGCGCGGGGGCCGGATCACATGACAGGACACGGGAGAGTACCCGCCGCATCATAAATCGCGGAATAAAAGGTAAGGAAATCGCGGAATAAAAGGTAAGAAAATCGCGGAATAAAAGGTAAGGAAATCGCGCAATAGAAGATATGGAAAAAGAAGTAAGAATCAAAACGCTGGAGGCTGCGCGCCTCGTGGAAGAAGAGGGCATGGCCCTTATACCGGCGCAGGATCGTCCGGTCTTTCATCTGACGCCGCCGACGGGATGGATGAATGATCCCAATGGATTCTCGTTTTACGGCGGAGAATATCATTTGTTTTTTCAATATAACCCCTATGGGACCAGCTGGGACACCATGCACTGGGGACACGCCGTGAGCAGAGACCTGCTGCGGTGGGAATACCGGCCCGCGGCGCTGGCGCCGGACAGAGAATATGACAGAGGCGGTTGTTTTTCCGGATGTGCCGTGACGCTGCCGGACGGAAGGCAGCTGCTGATGTATACGGGGCTGATGCCGGACGACAGAGAGCCCGGCAGTCAAAATGTCGCGGACTGCGCGGCGGGGACTTCTCAGTCGCCTTATCACCAGGTCCAGAACCTGGCGGTCGGAGATGGCCGTGACTATGTGAAATATGATGGGAATCCGGTGATCAGGTCGGACAAGCTCCCTGAGGAGTGCAACCCCTATGATTTCCGGGATCCCAAGATCCTGGTCCGGCGCGACGGCACTTATCTTGCCCTGCTGGCTGGACTCTGCAGAGACGGCCTGGGAGAGATCTTTCTCTACACCAGCAGGGACGGGTTCCGGTGGGACTACTGGAAACCTCTCCTGAAAAACTCCGGACGATTCGGCAAGATGTGGGAGTGCCCTGACCTGTTTGAACTGGATGGAAAATGGTTCCTCATGGTAAGCCCCATGGAACTGCGGGAGGAGGAGCCGGAATACCACAGCGGACACGGGAATATTGTCCTGGGGGGCAGCTTCGATGAAGAGAGCGGCGTTTTTACCCCGGACTATGACCAGTCGCTTGACTACGGAATCGATTTTTATGCGGCGCAGACGCTGCAGACAGAGGACGGCCGAAGAGTCATGATCGGCTGGATGCAGAACTGGGCAGCCATCGAGATGCGCAGGGATAATGCCCGCTGGAACTGCCAGATGAGCATGCCGCGGGAGCTTTCTTTCCACGACGGCAGGCTGTACCAGGTGCCCATACGGGAAATCGCGCAGTACTACGACAGCGAAGTTTTTTATAAGAAGGTTCCCGTGTCCGGACAGATGAGCCTCTACGGTGTGGACGGCAGGACCATCGATATGGAGGTCCGTGTGCAGCCTGCGCCGGGTGAACCCGTCTTCGGGAAGTTTTCAATCTGGTTCGCCATGGATGAAGACAATCACACGGCGCTGGAATTCTTTCCCGCGGAGGGCAGGGTCTTCCTGGACCGGAGCTTTTCCGGGGCCAGGCAGGCGGTCATCCACAGGCGTGGATGCCAGGTGCCGGAGAGCCGGAACGGAGAGCTGACGATCCGGATCCTGCTGGACCGCTTCAGCGCGGAGATCTTTCTCAATGACGGACGGTACGTTCTCACAGCGATCCTGTACACAGACCTGTCGGCGGACAGGATCTCCTTCTGCACGGACGGGCAGGCGGTCATCGATGTGGCCAGACACGGCATCCGTAAATGACGCATGAGACGCGGACGCCGATACAGCCGGATGCGATATCCGCATATGATGCCTGTGATGGAGGCTGACGATACAGCCGGACACGGCATCCGCAAGTGACACGGGGCTGAAGAGAGGCCCGGAATTCAGGTACCAATATTTGCCCTGTCCCGCGGATAGAAGACGGGACGGGCAGGTTTCAGGGCGTAAGCCCGGAAGGGAGGAAACTCTATGATGAAACATTTCAGGAAAGCCGCTGCCGCTGCACTTGCTGCAGTGCTGGCAGCCGGACTTCTGGCAGGCTGCGGCGGCGGTTCCGCATCCGGCGGCTCCGATGGCGGCAGTGAGGGCGGCGCCGGCATCACCATCTTCAACTCCAAGATGGAGATCCAGGACAAGCTCGAGGAGAAGGCGGCCGAGTATTCCGAGGAGAAGGGAGTTCCGGTAGAGGTCTACTATTCCTCTGATACCGTTGCCGCACATCTGGCAACCAGGTATTCCTCGAATGAGCCCTACACCATCTCCATGGTTGACGCCAAGGACGTCTACGCGCTGGCAGCCGAGCACGCGCTGGATCTGAGCGATCAGGACTGGGTGGCCAATACCACGCAGGCAATCACGATCGACGGCAAGACCTACGGATTCCCTGTCTGCGTCGAGGCCCGCGGCATCATCTACAATGCCGACGCGATCAAGAACGCGACCGGCAAGGACTTTGATCCCGCTTCCATCAAGACTACCGATGATTTCAAGGCCATCATCGAGGAGTGCAAAAAGGGCGGCATGGAAAGCCCCGTCGGCGTCATGAAGGAAGACTGGTCTCTGGCAGGCCATTTCCTGGCTGAGGTCTATGAGCAGCACGACGATCCCGATGCCTTCATCGCAGGCGTGAAGGACGGCTCCATCAAGCTGATCGAGGACCAGAAGTTCAACGACATGATGGACACCTTCGATGTCCTTCGCGACAACAACTACGCAAAGGATGCCGCGATCTCCGCGGAGCGCGAAGTGACCGAGCAGAAGCTGGCGGAGGGCGAGATCGCCTTCATGTTCGGCGGCAACTGGGACTGGTCCGTCATCAACGCCTATGACTACAGCGAGAACATGGGCATGATGCCCGTTCCCAACAACAGCGGCGACGGCACCAATGAGAAGCTCGTCGGCGGCGGTTCCAAGTACTTCTTCATCGACTCCTCCGAGAACACCTCTGCAGAGCAGCAGCAGGCGGCCAAGGACTTCCTGAACTGGCTGGCCAACGATGAGGAAGGCCAGTCCTTCGTCGTCAACGACTGCGCGCTGGTTCCCGCGTTCTCCAACAACACCCTGGAAGTCACCGATCCCCTCGGCAAGTCCGTCAAGGCTTATGCGGACGCCGGCGCTCTGATCGGCAACTACAACTATCTGCCCGATGATCACTACTCTGTTGTGGGCGCATCCATGCAGAAGTACCTGGCGGGCGAGATCGACCGCGCAGGACTTGCGGACGAGATCACTTCCTACTGGGCAGGCGCAGAAGTCGGTGCACACTGACCTGTTTCCCGTACTGAAATGACAGCAGAGACAGCAGACGACGCTTTCCGGGGGCCTTCCGCCGCCCGGACAGGAAATTTGGCCTGCTGCCTCCAACCTGACCGGAAACGGGCTGCCGGCTGCCGGCCGGCGGCCCCGCTCCGGGCAATGGAACACAGGGGGAACACTTAATGAAACGAAATACCATGTCATACAAGGTGCAGCAGTTCCTGATGTTTGCGGGGGCTGCCAGTGTCCTGTTCCTTGCCGTTGTGATCATTCCGTTCATCTACGGTATCTATCTGACCCTGACCAGCTGGGACGGCATCGCAAAGACAAAACCCTTCGTCGGACTGGCCAACTATGTGGAGGCCTTCAAGGATGTGGCCTACTGGCAGGCGCTGGGGCGCACCGCGATCTATTCCTTCTTCGCGGTCATCCTGATCAATATCGTTGCCTTTGCCCTGGCCTATCTGGTGACAAGCGGAATCAAGGGACAGAACTTCTTCCGGGCGGGCTTCTTCGTGCCCAACCTGATCGGCGGTATCGTCCTCGGTTATGTCTGGAAGTTTGTCTTTAACAGAGCTTTCGTGGCAATCGGCAATGCCATCGCCGGGGGGAATGTCCCCTCGCTCCTGTCCACGACCAGCGGCGCTATGTTCTGCCTGATCCTGGTATCGGTCTGGCAGTTCGCCGGCTATATGATGCTGATCTATGTCGCCGGCTTCATGAGCGTCTCCGACACCCTCAAGGAAGCGGCCATGATCGACGGATGCACGCCCACACAGGCCATGTTCAATGTCACGATCCCGCTCATGCGGGCCTCCTTTGTACAGTGCATCTTCCTGAGCATCACGCGCTGCTTCGTGATCTATGATGTGAACCTGTCCCTGACCAAGGGCGAGCCCTTCAATACCTCCGTCATGGCGGCCATGCACGTGTACAACACGGCGTTCACCTACAAGAAATACGGCCTTGGCCAGGCGGAAGCCCTGATCCTGTTCGCGGTCTGCGCGATCGTCGGCGTCACCCAGGTCTATATCGGTAAGAAAGGGGAGGTGGCAGCATGACACAGAACGAGAAAGCCGCAAGAAAGAAAAAGATCATGCACGCCATTATGTGGGTCGTGCTCCTGATCCTGTTTATCTGCTTCATCGCGCCCTTTATCCTGGTCGTCATCAACGTTTTCAAGACCAAGGGCGATATCACGGCAGATCCGCTGGCCCTGGTCGGCGCACACGGATTTACGCTCAAGAACTTCCCTGAAGCCATGAAGAAAATGAACTTCTGGCTGGTGTTCATGAACTCCGCGATCATCACGATCAGCGCGACGGTCCTGACCATCATCGTGAGCGCGATGGCGTCCTTCGTCATCGTCCGCAATCAGAAGTGGCGGGCCTGCTCCCTGCTGTTCGGTGCCATGGTGGCCTCCATGGTCATCCCCTTCCAGGTCCTGATGGTGCCCCTGGTATCCGTCTACGGCGGCAGCCTGGGCGTCCTCAACCATCGCCTGACCCTGATCCTGATGCATGTCGGTTTCTCCGTCTCGATGGCCACCTTCATGTTCCACGGCGCGATCCACACCAACATCCCGCTGGAGCTTGAGGAGGCAGCCCTCATCGACGGCTGCACGCGCTGGCAGACCTTCTGGAAGATCGTCTTCCCGCTGCTCAAGCCCACGATCGCGACGGTTGCGATCATCGATGCCATGGCATTCTGGAACGATTACCTTCTGCCCAGCCTGGTTCTGACCAAAAAGAACCTCTACACCATCCCGATCGCCACACAGGCCTTCTACGGGACCTACTCGACAGATATCGGTCTGGTCATGGCAGCATTGCTGCTGGCCATGGCGCCGATCCTGATCCTGTATGTCTTCCTGCAGAAGTACATCGTCGAAGGTGTCACCAGCGGAGCATACTTGCTTTGTGTGTGCCAGATCTGTATGTAGTAAGTACAGGCGGCGGGCAGCTGTTACCCGGATTTAAACTCCCTCTTTTTCTTTATGACAGTGCGGCCTGCGCGGGACAAGGATGGCCCTGGTCCTGCGCAGGCCATACTGGATAAAAAAGGTAAACCCCACGAAAAAAAGAGCCTTGCGGCTCTTTTTTTCATTTTTCATAAAAACCCTTCGGGGAAACCGTCCGGGACGGTTCTTACGGTTCTTTAAAATCATCCTGGACGGTTCCGGTGGCAGGAAAGGCGCGTGGTTCAAAGACGCGCACGGTGCCCTGAAAGCAGGGACCGGAGAACCGTCCCTGTAGTACCTTTGGTACCTTGACAGCTTATGCGAAGATCGGCTTGATGGCCTCGGAGAGGGCGTCTTTTTCCGCCTGGGCGGCGGCGAGGTCCTTGCCGAGGGTGGTGTAGTAGGCCTTGATCTTGGGCTCGGTGCCGGAGGGGCGGACCATGACCTTGGCGCCGTCCTCAAGGACATAGGAGAGGACGTTGGCCTTGGGCAGGCCGGTCTCCTCGGGCTTCTGGTAATCGGTGACGGAGGCAACCTTGAGGCCGCCGAGCTCTGCGGGCGGATTCTCGCGGAGGCCGCTCATGATGCCTGCCATCTTGTCCATGCCGGACAGGCCGGGGAACTCGACGGTGTCGATCTTGTTGAGGTAGCGGCCGTACTGGGCGTAGATCTCCTCCAGGCGCTGCTTGATGGAGGAGCCGATGCTGCGGTAGTAGGCGGCCATCTCGCAGATGAGCATGGAGCCGATGATGGCATCCTTGTCGCGGACATAGGGGCCTGCCAGGTAGCCGTAGCTCTCCTCGAAGCCGAAGATGAAGCGGTCGACTTCGCCGGCAGCCTCGAGCTGAGCGATCTGGTCGCCGATCCACTTGAAGCCGGTCAGGGTCTGGCGGAGCTCGACGCCGTAGTGCTCGGCGATCTTCTCGGCCAGAGGGGTGGAGACGATGGACATGACGGCGACGGGGTTCTTGGGCATGGTGCCCTTCTCAATGCGGCCCGCGCAGATGTAGTCGAGGAGCAGGGCGCCCATCTCGTTGCCGGAGACCAGCTCGTAGGAGCCGTCCGGGCACTTCATGGCGATGCCGACGCGGTCGGCGTCGGGGTCGGTCGCCAGCATGAGGTCGGCACCGACTTCCTTGGCCAGGTTCAGGCCCTTTTCCAGTGCCTCGAAGATCTCGGGGTTGGGATAAGGGCAGGTGGTGAAGTAGCCGTTGGGATACTCCTGCTCGGGGACGATGGTGATGTCGGTGATGCCCATGTCGCCCAGGACGCGGGTCACGGGCACGAGGCCGGTGCCGTTGAGCGGGGAGTAGACCAGCTTGAGGCCTGCGGTCTTGCAGAGACCCGGACGGACCTGGCGGGCTTCGATCGCCTCATAGAGGGCGTTCTTGCAGTCCTCGCCGACGAATTTGATCAGGCCTTTCTCGACACCTTCCGCGAAGGAGATGTAGTTGGCGCCGGTCAGGACGTCGGTCTTCTGGATGGCATCGTAGACGACAGCCGCGGCGTCATCGGTCATCTGGCAGCCGTCGGGGCCGTAGGCCTTGAAGCCATTGTATTTGGCGGGGTTGTGGGAAGCGGTGATCATGATGCCCGCGTTGCAGTTGTAGTAGCGGGTCGCGAAGCTCAGCGCCGGGACGGGCATCAGCTCGTCGTAGATGCGGACGTTGATGCCGTTGGCGGCGAGGACGCCAGCCGCGTCGCGCGCGAAGTTCCAGCCCTTCAGGCGGCTGTCGTAGCTGATCGCAACGGTCTGTGTTCCGCCCTGGGTCTTGACCCATTCCGCGACGCCCTGTGTCGCCTGGCGCACGACCCAGATATTCATGCGGTTGGTGCCTGCGCCCAGTGTGCCGCGGAGGCCCGCGGTGCCGAAGGACAGGGCGATGGCGAAGCGCTCCTTGATGGCGTCATCGTCGTCGGCGATGCTCTGCAGCTCTGTGTGAAGGTCACAGTCGATCAGATCGGCTTCCAGCCAGCGTTTGTACTCATCCTGATACATACATTCCACCTGCTTTCTTGAATCGGTTTTTTTATACAATCTGCTATATTACTTTGCGGAAAAACGAAAAGTTAGTGGACATTTTTCCTAATGAAAAATATATAGTTTTTTGACAGGTCTGTCAATTACAAAACAGGCACCGGAGAAGCGCCGGGGAGCAAAAGCCATTGTGGAAAGCTGTAAAAAATGCTACTCTTATATATTATAGTGACGTCCGGAGGAAGGGAATGATCATGGCCCCGGAAATGGACGTAACAGGCAGCGGCCGGTATGAGCCGCATGCGGGAAGGGAGTAGTGTGCCAATGAAGGCAAAGACATATCATGAGTGGTTTATTCGTCATCAGGAGGAGCTGGACGCGGCACTGGCAGCGGCGGGGGAAGGCCCCGGCGCTGCGCTGAGCGCGGAGGTCGTCCGGTATTCCCACCTGCGTAATTATATTCTGTCGGGAGAGGGCAAGCCGGAGATCCTGGTGGCCTGCGACGACGACGGAGAGCTGTCCGGCTGCGCGCTGCGCCTGATCCGTGACTACTTCGCGGAGCATCCGGATGTCAATATGGTGTACGGAGACGAGGACCAGATCTCGGAGGACGTCCATGTGAGCCCCTGGTTCAAGGCGGACTGGTCGCCGGATACGTTTTTGTCGACCTTTTATTTCGGCAACATCTTCGCCCTGCGCACGACGGCGCTGGCCCTGATCAATCCGGGCAAGCGGACGGCGCAGGAGTTTGAATCCGAGTCCCGGATCCTGGAGGACGCGGTGGAGGAGCAGGAGGCAAGGCGGACGGAGCCGGATACGGCGCTCCGGTCCTGGATCTACGGCAAGCTCTGCCTCAAGATCGCCCAGGCGGATGGCGGCTACTCGAAGCGCCGGGCTGACAGGATGGACAGGATGCCGGTCGGCCATATCCCCGAGATCCTCTTCCACGCGACGCAGAAGCCGGAAAACTGGGATGCGGACCTGATCCGCGACTCCCTGACGGGCCGCTACAGCCGGGAGTCCGCGACGACGAGGCTGATCAGCATCGTCATCCCCAGCAAGGACAACCCCGAGGTCCTGGAGCGCTGTGTCCGTTCCCTCATGGAGTACAGCAGCGTGCCCTATGAGCTGATCGTCGTCGACAACGGCAGCAGCGACGGGAACCGGGCCAGGGTCCAGGCCCTGATCGACGAGATCAACGCGGGCGACCTGTCCGCGACCTATATCTATAAAAAAATGCCCTTCAATATGGCCCGCATGAACAACATGGGGGCGGCGGTAGCCAACGGAGAGATGCTGCTCTTCCTCCACGATGATGTCGTCATCCAGAAGTCGGGCTGGCTCTCCCACCTGTCGGAGAAGGCCAAGCTTCCCTATGTGGGCGCGGTCGGCATGAAGCTCCTCTACCCCAGCTCCAATGTCATCCAGCACGCGGGCATCATGTCCGTGACGGACGGCCCCGTCTACAAGCTCCAGTACCGCCGCAACGACGAGACCTGGTACTACGGCTTCAACAAGGGCGTGCGCAACGTGCTGGCACTCTCGGGCGCCTGCATCATGGTCCGCAGGGATGTCTTCGGCGAGGTCGGCGGCTTCGACGAGGAGCACTTCCCGGACTGCTATACCAACGTGGATTTCTGCTACCGCGTCTTTGAAAAAGGATACTACAACGTCTGTCGCAACAACATGTACCTGTTCTACTACGATCCGGTCTCCAAGGAGAATCTGGAGACGCTGGAGCTGCGTGAAAAGAACAGGCCGGTGGAGCTGGAGGCGCTCCGCACCCTCCATCCCATGCTCGACGGCAGAGATCCTTTTTATCACAAGTATCTGATCCAGGACGGAAGCGAACCCCGGTTTCTGCCGGGGCTGGAGCTGCCGTAATTGACACACAGTTCGGACACCATGAGGTGCAGCTATGTCCCCGATTGGAACGATTCGAAATAAAATAACGTCGGCCGGCGCAAAGGGCGCGGAGCAGATCCGCGCCGCCGCAGTGCGCGCGACAGCGAAGACCGGACGGATTTCCTACAGCTACGAGGAGCCGCGGGAGGATGTCCTGCGGATGCAGGAGACGCTCTCGGAGCGGATGCGCGAGGGAGAATCCCCCGCTTCTGTGCTGGGGTCTTCTTTTTATCTCCGGGAGGATGCCCGGGCGCCGCTTTTTTCCATTTTTATGGCGGTCAGGGAACCGGATCTGCGCCTGTTCAAGGCGACGCTGACCTCCGTCCTGGCGCAGACCTACGGCGAGTATGAGCTCTATATCCTCGACAGCGGGATCTCCGACCAGGTGCGGGATGTGATCGCCTGGTACCGGGAGAACCGGCTCCACTATCTGGACGTGTCGGGCGACACCAATACGGCAGGTGTCCTCAACCGGGCGGCATCGCAGGCGGGCGGAGACTATATTTTCCGGCTCGAGTGCGGCGACCTCCTGACCCGGGACGCCCTCTTCGAGATGGCACTCGCGATCATGCAGACAGATGCGGAGATCCTCTACACGGATGAGGACAGGCGGGACGCCCGCGGAAAGCATTTCCTGGATCCCTGGTTCAAGCCGGATTTCAGCCTGGACTACCTCTACGCGGTGGATTATATCTCAAAGGTCCTGATCGTACGCAGGTCCCTCTTCCTGGCCCTGCGCTTCCGCGAGGACTACGGGGAGGCGCCCGAGTATGATTTCGTCCTGCGTGCGCCCAAGTCCGGGATCCATCATATTGCCAGGATCCTCTGTCACGTGCATCAGAAGGGAAGTGTTCCCGCGGAGGTCATGGAGGCGCGCAGGCGCGCCCTGGAGGACTATTTCCGCGTGCGCAAGATCCGCGCGTCGGTCCGCGTCTCGCGGACGGCCGGGAGCCTGGAGACCGATTTCCTGCCGGATATCTTCACCTCCCGCCGGACGGTCGGCGTCGTCGGCGGCAAGGTTCTGGATGAAAAACACAGGATCATCGGCGGTATGCAGGATGAGCACGGCAATGTCCTCTTCGAGGGATGGGACGAGGCCGAGGAGGGACCCCGGCAGATCGCCCAGACGGTACAGAACGCATGGGCCGTGGACGTCCGATGCATGAAGATCCGCGCCGAACTGCAGAGCGTCTACGCGGAGATCTTCGGAAGTTCCTACGAGGGGCATGTCATGCACAGCACGGACGATCTCGACGCGCTCAGCAGAAAGTTCTGCGTCCGCGTCCGCGAGATGGGCTACGCCATCATCTGGGACCCCTCCATGAAGCGCATCGTCAGATCCTGATCATTGACACATTCACTTTTCTATAATGCCGCTTGCTGGAGCGGCAACGCATACAATTGTGAAAAGACCACGCGCTCTTTCCGCGGGATATTTCCATATATTTCTATGAACGATCTGAATCAAAAAGTAACTGCTGTCCTGCCTGCGAGAAACTGCCGCAGGGAACTGGCGGTATGCATATCAGCGCTCCTGGCGGGAGACTGCCCGCCGCAGATCATTGTCGTCGACGACGGGTCTGACGACGGGACAGCGCAGATGGTGGGCAGAAGATGGCCCTCCGCCGTCCTGCTGCGCGTGCCAGCCCACACGGGCTTTGCCCACGCGGCGAATATGGGCCTGCGCCTGGTGCAGACGCAGTACGCCTTCCTGATCCGGCCGGAGCTCCAGCCCGGCAGGTCCTGCGTCCGCAGGCTCCTGGAGGCCCTGGAGGCGCCGGGTGCGGAGAATGACTTTTGTGCAGTTCCGGAGCCATGGAAGCGTTCCGGGGCGAATCGCGGAACCGGGCCGGTCCGCCGCAGACAGCCCGTCCCCGTCCTCGCGGTACCGGACGGATGCGCCATGTACCGCATGGAGGTGCTCGAGGAGATCGGCTGGTTCGATGAGAGGCATTTCGACGGCCTCGAGGCCTTGGACCTCACCCTGCGCGCGGCC
The DNA here is from genome assembly GCA_902781215.1 of uncultured Lachnospiraceae bacterium. Lineage (GTDB taxonomy): Bacteria > Bacillota > Clostridia > Lachnospirales > Lachnospiraceae > CAG-791. Next base: position 14,810 of record CACZIO010000053.1, on the reverse strand, counting down.
CTGGCCGGCGCCCGGACTGTGCAGGTCCCCGGCGCCCGTGTCCGCCCTGCGGACGGACCGGGAGGCGGATGTGCTGCAGACAGCGGCCGCAATGCCTACGGTGTCCGTGTCAATACCTTCCGCCGGCAGATGACCGCCGGCAATGCCGGATTTGTCTTCTATAAAAATCTGCCCCTGTTTCAACGCGCCCTCAACCTGCCGGCCCTGACCGCTGTGGAGCGGGCGCAGGCAGCCGCCTTTGCGGCACGGGGAGAAATAGAGGAGTACCGGATGGCGCGCGAGCGGGGGAGAGCCCTCTGCGCGCTGGAAAAGGAGAGGCGCGAGGCCCTCGCGGACGGCGTGTCCGTCTGGGCGGAGACCCTGGCGGATGCCTCCTTCCTGGGAATGGAGGAGCCTGCGGACAGGATGTACCCCCTGTTCCTGGCGCAGAAGGCGCCATTCTCCCTGCACGGCCTGCCGGAGTGCGCGCAGCTGCAGAGGCTGCTGATCCGGGAACTTCCTGCGATCCGGGACCTTCTTCTGGACTGACTGTAACCGGGCAGACTGCAGCCGGACAGACTTCATTCGGACTGGCTTCATCCGGGCCGGATCAACCGGGCAGACTTCAACCGGACAGACTTCATCTGATCCGACTTTATCTGGACCAGGATCATCCGGACAGGCATCAACCGGATGTACTTTTTCCGGGACAACTTTTTGGACCAGTGATTTTGGAACAGTTTTTTCCGTTTTTTCGTGTAACCCGTGGAGTCGCTGCTGCGCTTTTTTTGACAGAAAGGGACCGCGGGGCGCCGGATTGGTCAATGTAAAGGGGAATGATTCACGAAAACGCGACCAAAAAATCCCGCTTTTTAGGTTTACTGTCTGAAAATGAGGCGGGCTCCGTTTCTGAATTGTAAATGGAATCGGATGATGGTATGATATCTGTAATCCCCACACTCAGATACAATATATAGTGCTGAAACGTGGATTCGCGGATAAATATCCTCCCGTATGGTCTTTCGTACAGGAGGAAGGATTTTCTGCGGACCGGCAGCGGGCGGCGGCATCCTGAGCTGCTGACGGGCAGAAACTGAAAAAAACGCCCTGAAGCTTATGCGGTGCGGCTGCGGAGAATCTGATCAGGTCTCCGGAAGCCCGTGATCTGCCGTGGAATCTGACAAGGACAAAACCGGAGGAAAGTGATGCGCAACACGGTCCCGATCATGGATCTGAATAATCCCGATGAACTGATCCGCGCCAACGGTGCGGCGGAAGCCGCCAGGACGGACAGGCTGCGGGAGGAGGTAAGCGATTATACACAGATGATCGAGCAGCTGCGTGATCTGTACGACCGGAACAATGAGCTGGTGCAGAAGCTTCAGTTCATGAACCGCAGCCAGACGGATGAGATCCGCCGGCTGATCCAGGACAATAACGACAGGATCTCGGAAAAGCTGACCACCATGCAGGGGCTGGACACACAGGTGCTGCAGGACCAGGTCAGGGCCGCGGCGGGGGATTCCCGGCAGGCGGTGATCGATGCCGTGCAGAAATCGCAGGATCACGCGACGCAGCTGCACCGGCAGTCCGATGATTTTAATCACAAGGAGAACGTCAGGGTATACAGAAATATTCAGGCGGCCATGATCTCGGAACTGGCCAAACAGACCGAGGAACTCAAGGCGCAGCTGGATGCGCTGCAGGAGGCGGCCAGGCCCGACCCCGCGGAGGCTTTCATGCGGAAGTTTTCGTTCGGGCTCCTGATCGCAGTGCTCGCGATCCAGCTCCTGGAGGGCGTGGGCCTGCTCAGTATGTTTCTGAGTATGCACTGAGGTTCTATTCTTTTTGCTTTTTCACAGGAGTGATCGCAACACGATGGCAAGACAGTACTGGCGTCCCTCGAACATGCTGTATCCCGTACCTCCCGTCATGCTCAGCTGTGCCGATGAGGAGGGCCGGGCCAACATTATGACGGCCGCCTGGGCGGGCACGATCTGCAGCGATCCCGTGATGGTCTCCGTGTCCATCCGGCCGGAGCGCTATTCACACGATGTGATCGAGCGCACCGGTGAATTCGTCATCAACCTGACGACGGAGAAGCTGACCCGGGCCGCGGATTTCTGCGGAGTCCGGTCCGGCAGGGATGTCGACAAGTTCGAGCACCTGCACCTGACGAAGGTCCCTTCGCAGAAGGTCCAGGCGCCTTCGATCGGCGAGAGCCCGGTCTGCCTGGAATGTGTGGTGACGGCCGTCGAAAAGCTGGGCACCCACGATCTCTTCATCGCGAAGGTCGTGGCGGTCTCCGTGGATGAGCAGTATCTCGATGAGAGGGGGCGCTTTGCCCTCGAGAAGGCCGGCCTGACCGCCTACGTGCACGGGGAGTACTATTCCCTGGGCAGGAAGCTGGGCAGTTTCGGCTACTCGATCCGCAAAAAGGACGCCGGCAGAGGAAGACCTGCGGGGAAAAAGTCCCCCGGAAAAAAGACAGGGAGCAGAAAGCCTGCCGGAAGATGACAAAGACAAATTCGGACGCGGCCCGGCCGTGTCCGCTGAAGCAGGCAGCGAAAGCTGCGCGATAAAGGGGCTTCGATGGAACATTATATTGTTAAGGGTGGAAATCCCCTGAGCGGCGAAGTGGAAATAGCGGGTGCCAAGAACGCGGCGCTGGGCATTCTGGCAGCTTCTGTCATGACCAGTGAGACCGTGACGCTGGAGAATGTGCCCGATGTGAGCGATATCCGCGCGATCCTCAAGGCGATCCGCGCGATCGGCGGACATGTGGAGAAGATCGACCGGCACTGCTACCGGATCAACGGGTCCGGCATCACAGCGGACGCGGTCGTGGACAACGAATATGTGCGCAAGATCCGCGGCTCCTATTACCTGATCGGATCCCTGCTGGGCCGGCACCGCCACGCGGCCGTCGCCCTGCCGGGCGGATGTAATATCGGCCTGCGGCCGATCGACCAGCACATCAAGGGCTTCCGCGCCCTGGGCGCGGATGTGCGCCTGGCGCCTCCCGGCATGGTCATCGCCGAGGCGGAGGTCCTGCGCGGCGCCCACATCTACATGGACGTCGTCTCGGTCGGCGCCACGATCAATATCATGATGGCGGCCACCATGGCAGAGGGCGTGACCATTATCGAGAACGCGGCCAAGGAGCCGCACGTCGTCGACACGGCCAACTTCCTCAACAGCATGGGCGCCAGCATCAAGGGCGCCGGCACGGATGTCATCCGTATCAAGGGGGTCCAGAAACTCCACGGCACCAACTATTCCATCATCCCGGACCAGATCGAAGCGGGCACCTTCATGTTTGCCGCCGCCGCGACGCGAGGGGATGTGGTGATCAAAAACGTCATTCCCAAGCATCTGGAATCCCTCACCGCCAAGCTGATGGAGATGGGATGTCAGATCCACGAGTCCGACGATGAGGTGCGTGTCGTAGCCACCCGCCGTCTGGGCCCGACCAATGCCAAGACCCTTCCCTATCCGGGATTTCCGACAGATATGCAGCCGCAGATCACGGTTCTGCTGGGCCTGTCCCGCGGCGTCAGCATCATCACGGAGAGCATTTTCGAGAACCGCTTTAAATATGTGGACGAGCTCACCAAGATGGGCGCCCATATCCAGGTGGAGGGCAACACAGCCATCATCAACGGTGTGGAAAAGTACACCGGTGCCAACCTCAGTTCCCCCGACCTGCGCGCAGGCGCGGCCCTCGTGATCGCGGCCCTCGCGGCGGAAGGAATCTCGGAGGTCTACGATATCCACTATATCGAGCGCGGCTATGAGGACTTCCCCGAGAAGCTCCGCAGGCTGGGCGCCGAGATCGAGACCATCGATTCGGAGCTGGAGAAGAGAAAGTTCCAGTTCAAGGTGGGGTGAAAACAGCTGCCCCGCAGATGACACTGGAAGGGCTGCCGCCGGAAAGGAGCTGAAACCATGGGAAACGGATTATTGGAGTCGGCAAAGGAAAACCTGGGTTTTCTCGGCGTGTGCCTCGTGGCGGTCGTCGGCCTGGTCCTGGTGGCCTACCTGCTTGAGCGGGCCGCGCGCGCCAAAAACGGCGGGACAGAGAGGATCCTGGCGACGCGCAAGATCGTCATGATCGGCATGTTCTCCGCCCTCTCCGGCATCCTCTACTGCTTTGACTTTTCCATCCCGGTGATCGCGCCGGAGTTCTACAAGCTGGACTTCTCCGAGCTCCCCGCCATGATCGCGGGCTTTGCCTTCGGACCGGTCGCGGGCGTCCTGGTGGAATTCATCAAGGAACTGGTCAAGCTGGTGCTCAAGGGCACATCGACCGCCTTTGTCGGCGACCTGGCCAACTTCCTGATCGGCTGCATGCTGGTCCTGCCCGCCTCCGTCGTCTATATGTTTCATAAATCGAGGAAGAGCGCGATCCTGGGCTGCATCGTCGGCACGATCGTCATGACGGTCTTCGGCACCTGGTTCAACGCCTTCTACCTCCTGCCCGCTTTTTCCAAGCTCTTCGGCCTGCCGCTCGATGCCATCCTGGGCATGGGCAGTGCCATCAACCCGGCCGTCAAGGACCTGACATCCTTCGTCATCCTCATGGTCGCTCCCATCAACATCATCAAGGGCGTGGGCATCTCCGTGCTCACCATGCTGATCTACAAAAAGGTCAGCCCCATCATCAAATACGGCCGCACCATGACCGAGGGCCAGAGCCGCTGAGGAGGCCCGGGAACACAGGTGCTTACACTGCAAAGGAGCATGGATACAGCCGGGTGCAGGCAACACCTTTGTTTCAGGAACCCGGCAAAAGATCCTGATCCGGCGGGACCTGAATCTACAAACACAATACTGACAGCAGCTGCCTCTTGACGGGGCAGCTGTTTTTTTACTTTATAGGAAATTCCGATTTCAGCAGCGGCTCCGCAGCAGTGCGGCGGGGTCTTTTCTGTAACAGTTGCATCTTTTTTTGGATGTGTTATGATGTTTGCGGATTACAGATGTGCTTCATGCCGTCAGGTGCTGGAAAGTGAACACCACCAAGTCGGGAGCGCAGAGGTAAAAAGGAAAAGAAAAAGGGAAAAGAAAAGGAGAAAGAAAATGATTGCAATCGGATCTGACCACGGCGGTTTTGAACTCAAGGCAAAGGTGATCGCCCACCTGCAGGAAAAGGGCATGGAAGTGAAGGACTTCGGGACCTACAGTCTCGAATCCTGCGACTATCCGGACTACGGACGTCCCGTGGCGGAGGCCGTCGCATCCGGTGAATGTGAGAAGGGAATCGTCATCTGCACGACCGGCATCGGCATCTCCATCACAGCCAATAAGGTGCCCGGCATCCGCTGCGCGCTCTGCCACAACTCGACCACGGCGCGCCTGACCCGCGAACACAACGATGCCAATGTCCTGGCGATCGGAGCGGGCATGGTCGGTGAGAACGTGGCCATGGATATCGTTGATACCTTCTTCGCGACGCCCTTCTCCAACGGCGAACGCCACCAGAGAAGGATTGACAAGATTGAAAAAACGCGCTGATGCGCCGTTTTTTCAATCTCGAATCGGTGACGCACGGCGTCACACGATTCGTTGATCCTTCACCGAAATTGCCTCCGCAATTTCGCTTCAGGCTGCCTTCGCGCAGGAGCGCTGCGGCAGCGGGACAAGATTGAAAAACAATGAGCCATGCGGCAGCGGGACAAGATAGATAAATAATGAGTGTGGAGGCCGCGAATCCTGTGCGGGCCGCAGGATCCGCGGTCTTTTGTCCCAAATACTGCTTTGCCGCTCTGGCGGGCGGCATGGGAAGGCAGATAGAAAGAGCAGGAAAACATATGCAGATCTACGAATCCCGGAGCCCCGAGGACACCCTCCGGCTCGGCAGAGAACTTGCGCAGAAGGCGCAGCCCGGGGATGTCATTGCCCTGGCAGGAGACCTGGGCGCGGGCAAGACAGTTTTTACAAAGGGCTTCGCCGAGGGACTCGGGATCGAGGAACCGGTGAACAGCCCGACCTTTACCATTCTGCAGATTTACGAAGAGGGGAGGATCCCTCTCTATCATTTCGATGTCTACCGGATCGAGGATGCGGAGGAAATGGTGGAGGTCGGCCTCGATGAGTATCTCGAGGGCAATGGCGTCTGCCTGATCGAATGGGCGGGCCGGATCGCAGACCTGCTCCCTGTCCGGACCATCATCGTCCGGATCGAGAAGGACCTGCAGAAGGGAGTGGACTACCGCCGGGTCATGATCGACCGGGCCGGATAAGAGCTTTCGCAAATATTCCGTTCGCGATGTCTGCGCACTGCCGTGCTCAGCATGCTGAGGAAGAGGTGAGTATGAAAATCATGGCCATAGAGGCATCGGGGCCGGTCGCAGGCTGTGCAGTCCTGGAGGATGGCCTTCTGATTGCCGACTATAACGTACAATATAAGAAAAAACACGCACAGAGTCTGGTGCCTATGATGGACGAAGTGAAGCACATGCTGGACCTGGACCTGTCCACAGTGGATGCCATCGCGATCTCGAAGGGCCCGGGATCCTTTACGGGCCTGCGCATCGGAGCGGCGACGGCCAAGGGAGCTGCCATGGCCATGGACTGTCCGATCATCCCGGTGCCCACCGTGGATTCCATCGCCTATAATCTGTTTGGAACAGACAGCCTCATCTGCCCCCTGATGGATGCCCGCAGACAGCAGGTCTACACGGGCATCTATGAGTGGATACAGGACGGCGATGCACCGGACGGCATGCGCTTTTCCGTCGTACGGCCCCAGTGTGTCATTCCCGTGGCGGAAATCGCGGAGGACCTCAACGCCCGCGGCCGCTTCGTCATCTTTTTGGGCGACGGCGTGCCTGTGAGCAGGGAGGCACTGGCGGAGCTTATGAAGGTTCCCTATACCTTTGCGCCGGCCCACCTGGCCAGACAGCGCGCTGCGGCGGTGGCCGCCCTGGCTTATGCGTACTATGAGGAACAGGGCGATGCCTGCATGGTCACTGCGGATGATTTCCGTCCGCAATATCTCCGCCTGGCCCAGGCGGAACAGGAACACAGCGAGCGCAGGAACTTCTCCCTGCTTCTGCAGTAAACTACCCGGAAACATCCGGGACGGTTCTCCCGGTTTTTTTGGAATCACCCGGTGAAACATCCGGGTGAACCATCTCGGACGGTTCTTTTTGGAATATCTCCGGGCAGGCCACCCGATCCCTTTGAAAGCAGCCGGGCGTGAATCACCCGGATCCGCCCCCGGCGGTACATTTTGAGCTTATGTCGATTTACATACGAAGGATGCGGGAGGAAGACATCCCGCAGGCAGTGGAGATCGAGCAGATCTGTTTCACGCGTCCCTGGTCCAAAAGCATTTTCAAGGCGACGCTCCTGCTGCCCTACGCCGCCTACTATGTGGCGGTGGAAGAGGACGCGGACCAGTCCGCCGGGCAGGCCCCGGAGCGGGATGCTGAGCAGAACGCAGAGCAGCCTCTTGAGCCGGACCAGAAACAGATGGTCCCGAAACAGGACGCGGTGCAGTCTCCGGAGCGGATCGTCGGAATCTGCGGTGTCAAGAAGATATTTGAAGAGGGCGAGATCAGCAACGTCGCCGTTCGTCCCGGATTCCGGGGCAGGGGTATATCCAGGAGGATGCTGGAGACCCTGCTGCAGGAGGCCCGCGATGACGGCGTGGAGGATTTCACCCTGGAGGTGCGTGCGGGCAATGATGTCGCCATCCGCCTCTATGAGAGCCTCGGTTTTCTGACAGAGGGGGTTCGGCCGCACTTTTATGACAAACCTGTTGAGGACGGCCTGATCATGTGGCTGCGCCGGAACGGGTCCGTTTGATGACTTTGACAACAAGGAGTTTTTATGATAGATGTTTGTCTGCTCGGAACAGGCGGGATGATGCCGCTCCCCTACCGGTATCTGACCTCGCTCATGCTCCGCTACAACGGGAAGGGAATCCTGGTGGACTGCGGAGAAGGCACGCAGGTCGCGCTGCGCAAGAAGGGCTGGAGCCCCAAGCCGATCGATGTCATGCTCTTCACCCATTATCACGCAGACCATATTTCGGGCCTGCCCGGTATGCTGCTCACTATGGGCAATGCCGAGCGGACGGAGCCTGTCCTCATGGTCGGGCCCAAAGGGCTGGCCCGGGTCGTCAGCAGCCTGCGCGTGATCGCGCCGGAGCTGCCCTTCGAGATTCAGTTTCTGGAGCTGACGGAGCGGGAGCAGGAGATCAGCCTTCCCGGGGAGAAGGACTTTCATATCCATGCCTTCCGTGTCAACCACAATGTGCCCTGCTACGGCTATGCCTTTTCCCTGGATCGCGCCGGCCGCTTCGATGCCGCCAGGGCAAAGGACCAGGGCATTCCGCTCAAACTCTGGAGCCGTCTGCAGAAGGGCGAGACGATCGAGACGGAGGAGGGCACATATACACCTGATATGGTCCTGGGCCCCGCCCGCAAGGGCCTCAGCCTGGTCTACACGACGGACACCCGTCCCTGTGAGAACATCGTCAAATATGCGCAGGGCGCAGACCTGCTGATCTGCGAGGGCATGTACGGGGAGCCGGACAAGGCCGAAAAGGCAAAGGAGCACAAGCACATGACCTTTACCGAGGCCGCCCGCATCGCCAAAAAGGCCGGTCCCGCGCAGATGTGGCTGACCCACTACAGCCCCTCCCTGGTCAGACCGGACGAATTCATGCCCCAGGTCCGCAAGATCTTTCCGGACAGCCTCCCCGGTAAGGACGGCAAGACCATCACCCTGGCCTTTGACAAAGAGGAATAGGGCAGAGGCTGTCAGAATCGGTATAAATCATGTATAATTCACCTGCAGAAGACAGCTGCCGCTGTCCCGGATCATGACCGATGTGCCGCGCAAGCCCGTCTTGACTGCGGCCCGGGCACATGGACGACAAAAAACGCCTCATTCACATGCAGAACATGTGTTGCCGCTCTTGTGAGCGGCATGGTCGGAAAAAAATGATGAATCAAAACTTAAAAGAAAAAGATGTGGCGATCCTGGCGATCGAATCCAGCTGTGATGAGACAGCTGCTTCCGTTGTCGTCGATGGCCGCACCGTCCTGTCCAACGTGATCTCCTCCCAGATCGATATCCACACCCTCTACGGGGGCGTGGTGCCCGAGATCGCCTCCAGAAAACACACCGAGCGCGTCACCCAGGTGATCCGCCAAGCCCTGGAGGAGGCCGGAAAAAAGCTGGAGGAGATGGACGCCATTGCCGTCACCTACGGCCCGGGCCTGGTGGGACCCCTTCTCATCGGTGTCTCCGCCGCCAAGGGACTGAGCTTTGCGACCGGGATCCCCCTGATCGGTGTCCACCACATCGAGGGACATATCAGCGCCAACTATATCGCGGAGCCCTCTCTGGAACCGCCATTCGCCTGCCTCGTTGTCTCCGGCGGCCACACCCATCTGGTGCTGGTCAGGGACTACGGCGAATACGAGATTCTGGGACGGACCCAGGACGACGCGGCGGGAGAGGCCTTCGACAAGGTGGCCCGCGAGATCGGGCTGGGCTATCCCGGCGGACCCAAGATCGACAAGGCCTCGAAGGAGGGAGATCCCCACGCGATCGTCTTCCCGCGCGGAAAGGTCGCCGGATCCCGCTATGACTTCAGCTTCAGCGGCATGAAGTCCGCCGTCCTCAACTACCTCAACACGAGCAGGATGAAGGGCATCACGGTGAATGTGCCCGATGTCGCCGCCTCCTTCCAGCAGGCGGTCGTGGACGTGCTTGTCACGCATGCGGCCGATGCCGTGGACCAGTATGGACTGAAAAAGTTCGCCCTGGCGGGCGGCGTGGCCTCCAATACGGCCCTGCGTGCCGGCATGCGGCAGATGTGCGCGGACAAGGGCGTGGACTTTTACTGCCCGCCGCCCATCCTCTGCACAGACAACGCCGCCATGATCGGCAGCGCCGCCTACTACGAGTACCGGAAGGGTCAGTTCTCCGGTCTCGACCTCAATGCCGTCCCCGGCCTGCGCCTGGGACAGCGCTGAACAGCACTTGAAAGCAGCCCTGTATGTTTTTTTTCAAATCTCTGCAGGACTCTGTACACAAACAAAACACGAAACCACTCTGCGTACCCGGAACGATCGATGGACTGTAAATCCTGGGATAATGACCGGTGCGTACTGCGGGCCCTTTTGACATGCATGGAAAAGGGATTCGGCAAACACGCGAAGGGAATTAGACAAATGGAAAACAGCAAGGTGAAATGTACAGCAGTTATGCTCGCGGCAGGTATGGGCCTGCGGATGGGCGGCGACGTCAGGAAACAGTACCTCATGCTCGACAATATGCCCATGTTCCTGCACTCGATCCGGACCATGCAGGAGAACGAACACATCACGGATATCATTGTCATGGCCCACAAGGACGACGTGGAGATCGTGCGGGGGCTTCTTGAGGAGTACGGCTGCACAAAAAAGCTCCGTAAGATCGCCGTTGGCGGCAAAGAGCGTGTCCACTCGGTCGCCATCGGCCTCGAGACGATCGACTGGCCCTGCGACTACGTCTTTATCCATGACTGCGCCCGACCCTTCCTGGATCAGGAGACCCTGGAACGCCTCTATCAGACGGTGAAGAATACCGGCGCCTGTGTCGCCGGCATGCCCGCCAAGGATACGGTCAAGATCGTGGATGAACACTGCGATGTGGAGAAGACGCCCAACCGCGCCAGCGTCTGGATCGTCCAGACCCCCCAGGTATTCTCTCTCGATCTCATCCGCAGCGCCCACAGAAAGGTTCTGGCCCAGGAGGACTACCTGCAGTCCCAGGGCATCGCCCTGACGGATGACGCCATGGTCGCGGAGTTCGCCGGCGGCTGCCGCATCCGCATGGTCATGGCCAGCTACCGCAACATCAAGATCACGACGCCCGAGGACTTTGTCATCGGCGAGGCCTTCCTGAAAAACCCGTGATCGGGAACAGACAGTGTGCTTTGCGTGCGCCGCGCGCCGTTCAACTCGGGTTTTTGCGCTGAAAAGCACGCAAAAACACCTCGAGTTTCGAGCCGGTCTGAACAGTAACCAGGAATGATCAGACAGCGGCAGACGACCGAATAGACATTGACGAGAATAAAACCTCTTCTGTAAAATGACTGTACCGTCTTTTACAGAGGAGGTTTTTTATGTCTTTCGCACATCTGCACGTCCACACGGAGTATTCGCTCCTGGACGGATCCAATAAGATCAACGAATATGTCCGCCGGGTCAAGGAGCTGGGCATGACGGCTGCGGCCATTACCGATCACGGCGTCATGTACGGCGTGATCGATTTTTACAAGGCGGCCAAAAAAGAGGGCATCAAGCCCATCCTGGGCTGTGAGGTCTACGTCGCCCCCGGCTCCCGCAAGGACCGCGAGGCCAGCCACGGCGACGACCGCTACTACCACCTCATCCTGCTGGCGGAGAACAATACCGGCTACGCCAACCTCATGAAGATCGTCAGCCGGTCCTTCACCGAGGGCTTCTACTACAAGCCCCGCGTGGACCTGGACCTGCTGCGGGAATTCCACGAGGGGATCATCGCCTGCTCCGCCTGCCTGGCGGGAGAGCTGGCCCGCGAGATCCTGCGGGGGAACACAGAGGCCGCCCGGGAGGCCGCAAAGCGCTATCTGGATATTTTCGGGGAGGGCAATTATTTCCTGGAGCTCCAGGACCACGGCTACGCCGACCAGCAGACCGTCAACGCCGAGCTCCTGCGCATGAGCCGCGAGCTTGGGATTCCCCTGGTGGCCACCAACGACTGCCACTACACCTTCGCGGAGGACGCGGAGGCCCACGACATCCTGCTCTGCGTCCAGACAGGCAAGAAGCTGGCCGACGAGAACCGCATGCGCTACCCGGGCGGCCAGTTCTATGTCAAGAGCGAGGAGGAGATGAGAAAGCTCTTCCCCTACGCGAAGGAGGCCCTGGACAACACCCAGCGCATCGCCGACCGCTGCAATGTCGAGATCGAATTCGGCGTCACCAAACTCCCGCACTTCGACGTGCCGGAGGGCTACGACTCCTGGACCTACCTCAACAAGCTCTGCCGCGACGGCATGGAAAAACACTATCCCGGCGTTTTTGACAACGAAACGCTCCTGTCTGATCCTGCCGGAACGGAAGCTGCAGGCGGCGGACGTGATGAAGCTGCTCATAACGATTCAGCCCGGAGCGGCCCCGCGCACAATGACGCAGTCCCGAATGATCCGGCGGAGCCAAAACGCTATTCCGGCCTCACCGCCGGGGACCTGCGCGCCCGCCTGGACTATGAGCTGGGCACCATCCGCCAGATGGGCTACGTCGACTATTTCCTCATCGTCTGGGACTACATCAATTTTTCCCGGGAACACGGGATCATGGTCGGCCCGGGCCGCGGCAGCGCCGCCGGCTCCATCGTCGCCTACGCCCTGGGCATCACCGACATCGACCCCATTCGCTACAACCTCCTCTTCGAGCGCTTCCTCAACCCCGAGCGCGTGTCCATGCCCGATATCGACGTGGACTTCGCCTTCGAGCGCCGCGGCGAGGTCATTGACTATGTCACAAAAAAATACGGCAAGGACCGCGTGATGCAGATCATCACCTTCGGCACCATGGCCGCCCGCGGTGTCATCCGCGATGTCGGCCGCGTCATGGACCTGCCCTACGGCTTTGTCGATTCCATCTCCAAGATGGTGCCCCAGGAGCTGGGCATCACCCTGGAAAAAGCCCTGAAACAGAGCCCGGACCTGCGCAGGTCCTATGAGACCGACGACCGGGTCCACAAGCTCATCGACATGAGCCTGCGCCTGGAGGGACTGCCCCGGCACGCCTCCGTCCACGCCGCCGGCGTCGTCATCTGCTCCGAGCCCGCCGAGGACCTGGTGCCCCTGGCCCGGGCCCAGGACGGCTCCACCACGACCCAGTTTCCCATGACCACCATCGAGGAATTGGGCCTGCTCAAGATGGACTTCCTGGGGCTCAGGACCCTGACCGTCATCCAGAACGCCGTCGAGATGGCCAACCACTCCATTGCGGAAGCCGGCGGCGCCTACCCGCCCGCCGAGCCCGCCCTCGGCCCCGCCCGTCCTGCGGAAAACCCCTTGGGGCCGGTCGTCTCCATGGACGCCCTCGACTACGCCGACCCCAACGTCTACCGCTACATCTGCACCGGCAGGACGGACGGCATCTTCCAGCTGGAATCCGGCGGCATGCAGAACTTCATGAAGGAGCTGCGGCCGGAGAATTTCGAGGACATCATCGCCGGCATCTCCCTCTACCGCCCGGGTCCCATGGACTTTATCCCCCAGTATATCGAGGGCAAAAACAACCGGGACGCGGTCCACTACGCCACCCCCGAGCTCCAGCCCATCCTGGAGCCCACCTATGGCTGTATTGTCTACCAGGAGCAGGTCATGCAGATCGTCCGCTCTCTGGGCGGCTACACCCTGGGGCGGAGCGACCTGGTCCGCCGCGCCATGAGTAAAAAGAAACAGTCCGTCATGGAGCAGGAGCGCCGCAACTTCGTCTACGGCAATCCCGGCGAGCATGTCCCCGGCTGCGTCGCCCGCGGCATTGACGAGAAGGTTGCCTCCGGCATCTACGACACCATGATGGACTTCGCCAAGTACGCCTTCAACAAGTCGCATGCGGCCTGCTACGCCGTGGTGGCCTACCAGACCGCCTGGCTCAAATACTACTATCCCATGGAATTCATGGCGGCCCTCATGACCTCGGTCATTGACCACCCGACCAAGGTGGCCGCCTACATCCTGGCCTGCCGGTCCATGAAGATCCGCATCCTGCCCCCCGACATCAACGAGGGCGAGGCCGGCTTCTCCGTGGCCCCGGCCGGTGAGACGCCCGGCATCCGCTACGCCCTGACCGCCATCAAGGGCGTCGGCCGGCCCGTCATCGACGCCGTCGTCCGCGAGCGCCGCCTGCGCGGCCCCTACCGGGACCTGCGCGACTTCCTGACCCGCATGGCCGGCCAGGACAAGGATGTCAACCGCCGCACCGTGGAAAACTTCATCAAGGCCGGCGCCCTCGACTGCCTGGGCGCGACCCGCAAACAGATGATGAGCATCTACATCCGCATCCTGGACGACCTCAACAGCTCCAAAAAGAACGACATGGCCGGCCAGATGTCCCTTTTTGACATCGCGGACGAGGAGGACAAAAAGGACTTCGAGATCCGGATGCCGGACGTGGGCGAGTTCCCGGACGAGCTCCGCCTCGCCTTTGAAAAGGAAGTGCTCGGCATCTACGTCAGCGGGCACCCGCTCGAAGCCTACGAGGGCCTGTGGAAGAGCCGCGTGACGGCAACTGCGGCGGATTTTGCCCTGGACGAGGATGACGGTGCCGGAGCCGGGGGAGTATCCGCCGCCGGCACGGCCGCAATGGGGCCCAAGGCAGGCGGCGGCCGCCTCGTCGACCGGCAGAACGCGGTCATCGGCGGCCTCATCTCCGAAAAAAAGATCAAGTACACCAAAAACGACCAGGTCATGGCCTTTCTCACCATCGAGGACATGACCGGCACCGTCGAGGTCATCGTCTTCCCCCGCACCTACGAGGAGAGCGCCGACCTGCTCGACGAGGACGCCAGAGTCTTCATCCGGGGCCGCGTCTCCCTGGAGGAGGACAAGGACGGCAAGCTCATCGCTGAGAAGATCGTCTCCTTCGACGACGTCCCCCGCCGGCTCTGGCTCCGCTTCCCCTCCATGGACGCCTGGAAGGACCATGAGCAGCAGATCCTCGGCGCCGTCGCCGCCCACGGCGGCCGCGACCAGGTCGTCATCTACATCGAGGACCGCAGGGTCCGCAAGACCCTCCCCCCCGGCCAGGGCATCCGCGCCGACGAAG
>CACZIO010000052.1 GCA_902781215.1 uncultured Lachnospiraceae bacterium | reverse complement strand
ACACCATTTATTTCTATATGATAAAAATAAATGTTTGAGAAATAATTAACAGACTGACAGCATTGTTTTTGCATAAAGATACAAACCCCGGGTATCTGGGAGACGGCAAATGGGGATCCACCCTAACCGACTATGCCGGAGCACGAAGTGCGCAGGCATCGCATCATAGAAATTCGCGGAGGCGATTTCTATGATGCATCAGGTAGAGGTTTGTGCTCCGGCACAAACCTCCGGAGTGAAAAATCTTGTATCGACAAGATTTTTCACTTTTCGCACAGGGAACGATGAAAGGAACGTTGGACACAGAAGTGAAGGCTTTATTAATGCAGGTCAGGAATACTTTACGGAATCGACAGCTACGGAGACGGTTTGCGAGGGTTGTGAGCATGTTTGCCGCAGTCATCGTCTTTGTGACCACATACTGGATGGTCCTGCCTGCGATTACGATGGAGCGCGAGGCGGCATGCGGGATGGAGGCACATCAGCATGATGAATCATGCTATGAGGACCAGCTTGTCTGCGGCATTCCGGAAGGGGAGGACCATACGCATGACAGCAGCTGTTATGCGCCCGTCCTGGTGTGCGGAAAGGAAGCGCATGTACATGGCACTGCATGTTATACATCCGGGCAGGAAGGAGGCGGTGTCGGATCGTCGGCAGCTGCGGATTCTAATGGCGGGGCTTATGAGATTCCCCTGGACGAAGATACCGGAGCAGGAGATTCCATCTACGACGGCAGTGAGGAAATAAGCCGAAACCGGTCGGGAAGCGCCGGAGCAGAGTCCTCAGAATCTGTGAATGCAAGCGATTCAGGTGAAGGGACTGTCTACGTTGATATTCCCGGTGATGCCTCCGCAGGGGAGAATGCATCTGCGATGGAAACAGATGCGGCGGCGCAGGACTCAACGCTGCCGGATCCGACTGAACCGGATCAGAATGTGCCCACGGTGCTGACAGCCGCCGGACAGGGCTACGGAGTGACGGTTTCCTTCGGGCCGGAAACAGGAATCCCGGTGGATGCAGTCCTGGATGTACAGGAGCTTCGTGAGACGGAGGATGCATTTGTTGAATATGTTGAGAGCGCGGAGGAGGCATTGGACTGGGAGAGCGGTACCGCAGCCTGCGCGCATCTGTACGATATCCGGATCGTAGATCCGGTGTATCAGGAATATGAATATCAGCCTGCTGCTGGATCGCTGGTGCAGGTTCAGATTGAGATTGACGATGCACAGAAACCGGAAAATGAGGACTGGAATATCGTTCATTTCCCTTCCGAATCAGTGAACCGGGAGACCACAGAGATGGCGGTCGTATCGGAAGAACTCTCCGAGGCACCGGAACCGTCAGCAGTACCGGATGATGCGGTCCAGACGGAGAATTCGGAACTTTCTGATCAGTCGGATGATTTGGATCATTCGACGAATCCGGAAGCACCGGAAAATCCGGACACCCCGAAAACCTCGAAAACTCCGGAATATTCAGAAGATCCGGAAGATTCAGGTATACCGGTTTTACCGGCAGAACCGGAGACAGTACCGGAGACAGAAACGGCCGCAGCCGCATCCGCTTTGCCCCAGGTGCTGGAGAGTACGACAGACGCCAATACGGTCAGTTTTGAGACGGACGGTTTTTCCATTTATGCTGTCGTTTCTTCCGGTTCAACCGGGAACCTGAACGGAAAGACCTATGCCATTGTCAATACGAATGTTTCCACGCATGAAGCGGTCCGGAACAAGCCTCAGAACAACGGGACCCGGCTCCAGGCGGCGGAGGTCACGCATCTGAGTCAGGGCGGGAAAACCTGGCTGAGCGGGGAGGACATCACCCTCTGGACCTTCACATCCGCGAATCAGGGTACCAATAGCTACTACATTCAGGATCCCGACGGAAAGTACCTGCACATTCGCGGAAATAAGGACATCGGTCTCTCGGACACTCCGCAGGCGATTACGGTTTCAACTTCAGGGGATCACTCGGGACAGGTGCGCCTTTCTGCGAATGGCTATGCGGTCAATGCCTGGAATGACAGGGTCCAGTACGGCTTTACCGGGGGAAACTATAACAATAATGGCGAATATTTCACCCTCTACGAGGCGGATGAGATCATTCAGAACAGGGCGGAAAAGGTCAGTGTGACAGACCTGATCAGCCAGTATACACAGGAGAATCCTGTGACGGAGGTCGTCATTTATACCCGCATAGAGAATGCGGAAAAGGACGGCTATGATTACTATGCGGTGGCTTCGGACGGGACGCTGGTGAAGATCCATGATATCGGGGACACGGTCGGGTGGACCTCCATGGAAGCACCCGGAAAGTCCCTGTTCTGGGACCTGACCGTCCATGTCCGCAATGATGTGCCCAACGGGTATTTTGATTTTCAGAGCGAAGAGACCGGACAATATCTGCTCCCTGCGCCGGACGGGATCCTGAAGACGGACGATCCGGAGGATTCCAGGGACCTGGGTGTCAACCTGAGCGGATGGGCTGCGGAGGTCTATGGCAGTACGATCGAGCGGTGGGACGAAGGCTCCCATACCTATATCGGCTACGCCATGGATCCTCAGACAGGGAAGCTCGTGCCCTCCGCGGGCGGGGACCAGGAGTTGGAATTTCTGTTTGCGGTCATGAACCCGATTTCCGGCCAGGAGACATCCGCCGGCCTGCACACCGTCGAGACCCTGAACGGAAGAGACAAGGGGATCCGGATCAGGCTCTACGACTTTGACGGATATCATCGTGTAAATAATTACCATGTTCCAAGATCGCAGGAAATGACCAATGTCCTGGGGAGAAGCAGCATCGACTCCACAAACGACAACGGGGTCGGCTATGCGAACAGGGGGCTGGTCTCTACGAGGCTGGGACAGAACGGGTTTCCGACAGCGACCAAGACAGGACAGTCGCTGGGGAATCTTTTTAATGATACCCATTTTGTGGCGGAGGCGGACAACCTCTTTGTCAAAAAGGCCTATGAAGAGACAGGTTATTATTCCTATGATTCCAGTATCAATTATGCCTGGCTGAACCGGACTGAAAATAGCTTTGTCCTGTACAGCGAGGTGGCGGCGCCGGAGATGGAGTCCGGAACGACCCCCTCCGGCCAGAAGGGGAACTTCTTTCCCTTCGATTCCCTCGAGGACCTGGCAAGGCAGGGCAGTGTGTTCAGGGACCGGACAGTGCAGTACGATGGTGACCTGCAGCAGCTCCCGGATTCCCACCCCCAGTTCGGGAATACTCTCTACAAGGTTCCCGATGACGGAACGCAGGACGGATACGCCAGTTATTTCTTCGGCATGACCATGGAGGCGGACTTCCTCCAGGGCAAGGACGGAAAAGACGACAGCGGCGGGGATACGATCTTTGAGTTCAACGGCGATGACGACATGTGGCTCTATATCGACGGGCTGCTGGCCCTCGATATCGGCGGCTGTCACGGCGCCGTCAGCGGGACGATCAACTTTGCGACCGGCCAGGTCAAGGTAAACGGGTCGAGGCCTTATTCAACAACGATCAAACAGCTTTTCCGGGATGCCCGGATCCTTCCGAATGGGGATCCCTGGAATGATACGGATGCTGCCAAATATTTCAGGGAGGACACTTTTGCGGATTACACCCAGCACTCCTTCAAGATGATTTACCTGGAGCGCGGCTCCTACGCCTCCAACCTGAAGGTGAATTTCAACCTTCAGACCATTGAGCCGGGGACCTTTGTCCTGGAGAAGAAGCTGCCTGACAATGTCCAGTCGGCCTACGGAAATGATACCTTTGCCTATCAGATCTACACGGTGGAGAACGGCCATGAGAAGACGCTCTACACGCCGCCGGTGGACGGTGTCGACGGCGCGAGATACGTCACCTATGAGGAGACGGGTCAGCGGGTTCTTCCGGAAGGACAGACGGAGAGCGAGGGCTTCAAACCGTCCTGGACCCTGGACGGGCGGACTTATAAAAACGTCTATTTCCTCAAGCCGGGCCAGGCCATGGTCTTTCCTGTAAACGACAAATCGGTTCAGTATTATGTCCGTGAGATCGGCATCGACACCAATGTTTTTGAGAAGGTCAGGGTCAACGGCGAAGAGGTTCCGGTCACGACGGCAGATTCTGCCGCGGGACAGACGGAAGATCTGGCACCGACCCACATTGCGGCGACAGACGTCAGCTCTGTCCAGAAGCGGGGCCGGGTGACCTATGAGAACATTCCCAAGGCGGACCATGTCCACAGCCTGCGCCTCCGCAAGCACGTGGACAGCGCTGTTCCGGATCCGGATGTATCCTTCCGCTTCGACGTCCAGCTGGAGAGCAACCGGACGGGCCAGCTGGTCCCCTACTATCAGGGCAGCTATTACATCGTCAAAACAGATGAGAATGGCACAGACCAGTATTATAAGTTTGAGAATGGGGAGCTTGTCCCCAGCGATACGCCGGTCGCCTATCAGGCGGGAACCACCGGCTCCATCGCCAATATTACCCCCGAGTACACAATCCTGATCACAGGCCTTCTGGCGGGGACGGACTTCAGGGTCGTGGAGAGCATGCGGGAAAACGAGATGCCTGCGGGCTATCAGTATGTGAAGACAGAGGTGGAGCACGCGGACGATGCGGATCCCGGGCTGACGGGATCCCAGGGATCCATCCCGGTTTATCAGCCCTCCGGCAGCGGGGATTCGAAAAAGGATGCCACTGTGACGATCACCAACCGGCCCACTGGCCGGATCGTGGTTGAGAAGGCGTGGGAGAGCGGAGATTATGTCACCGCCCACGGCGATGTGTATGTCGCGCTCTATGAGAGAGCGGACGAAGGTACAGGTTCGGGAAACAGCAGTGGTTCTCAGGAAGCCGGTGATCAAGGTGGCTCTGGCAGTCAGGGAGGCCCCGGCAGTTCCAATGGAACAGGCAGTCAGGGAGACTCCGGAAATTCAGGGACAGATACCGCTTCTCTGACACTGGTTCCGGGCTCTGCCCGGAAGCTGGAGTGGGATGCGGAGGCAGAGAAATTCCGTACGGAATACTGGCTTCCGGACGACAATCTCAGCAGATATGTCGTGCGGGAAGTGTCCGTGACCTGTGATGACAGCGGAGAGATCATTTCCGTGGATTCCATCGTGCAGGAAGGCCGCCCCATCATTGTTTCCGGAGAAACGACAACAGGCAGCGGCGCCGGTGATGCGTCCAACACCTACCTGGTCCACTACGAGCAGGGAGAGGAGACTTCCTACGACCTTCCGGATGAAAACGTGGGCGGAACCGGCAAGACCGGCAGGACCAGGACAGACCTTGTGACCAATACCATGCCGGCCGTTTCCATGTTTAAGATCAACGAAAGCAACGGAGCTGGGAAAAAGTACCTCTCCGGTGCAGTATTTGCCCTCGAAAAAGCGGACGGGACTCCGGTCACAGACGCCGCCGGAGAGGAGGTCACTTTTACTTCGGACAAAAACGGGAAACTGTTTGAGGACAGACACTTCAGCGACGGAACCTGGTATCTGCGCGAGACAAAGGCGCCGGACGGCTACAATCTCCTGGAGAACAGGATCATCCTTTCGGTTGGAAACGGGACTGTTACCGCCCGTATGGAAAATCCGGGAACGACCCTCTACAGCGACCTGACGCCGGACGATCAGACTGCCTTCCGCTTTGAGATCAACAACAACCCGGGCTATGAATTACCCTCCACCGGCGGCCCCGGCACCCTGCCCCTCTGCATGCTCGGCCTCGCCCTCACCGCGATTGCGGGAGCCGGTCTGGTCCTGAGAAGGCGAAGGAACGCGGCTTAGCCGGCATTACGCTGACCGCTCTGGCGGGTGCCGGCCTGATCCTGAGAAAATGGGGACCATAGGGACGGTTCTATGGCCCCTTCGCGAACCATAGGGACGGTTCACAGCTCTTCCCGAGTGACATCTGTCTCCGGACTTTCCCTTCTGATCCTGGCTGCTGTCATCGTGCGGAACAGGCGCAAGGACAAATCTGATATGTGAAATTAAACTACGATTACAAATTGTTTATTATGAGATGTTGCCCCTGCATAAACAGGCGATTATAATAGGCTTAAGCATGCAGGTGCTTTTATTGAGGTTGCCGCTCTTGCGAGCGGCAAGGTGGAAAAGAGCGAAAACAGGAGCAAAATACACGTATTTTCCGTGAGGAGTCTGAAAGAATGGATAGAGAAACTTTTTCTTTTGTTATTTATATGATCCATGCTTGTGCAGACAAATGGCGCAGGCTGCCTTCGGAAGTTTATTCACTGCTTCAGAAAACAGGGTGTATTGATCATTACCTTGTACCGCACTATGATGTGCTTCATACACAGGGGACCGATTATATCATAGATGATATCAGGGAATATCTTGGAATCAGAGGGGTGAGAGTATGATCGTCTATCACGGATCCGTTCTGGCAGTTGATAAGCCCGATACGGTCCATTCATACAGGCCGCTTGATTTTGGAAAAGGATTTTATGTGACGTCTGTTCGTGAGCAGGCGGAGCGCTGGGCCAGACGCAAGGCGGATCTTTTGGGAAAAGATAGGGCAATTATCAGTGTTTACGAGATGAAGGAGAATGTGGACGGACTGTCAGTAAAATCCTTTGATCCGGATCTGATGGAATGGATTGATTTTGTATGTGACTGTCGGGACGGAGGAACTGATTATCAGAAATATGACCTGATATGTGGAAAAGTTGCTGATGACCGTGTTTTTCGTGTGGTTGACATGTACCACACCGGAATCTGGGACAAGGAACGCGCGCTCAGGGAAATCAGGGTGTATCCTGTGTATGACCAGATTGCATTTATTACACAAAAAGCGATCGAGCAGCTGTTAGTATTCCAGTCTTTTCAGGAGGTTTAATCCATGCGGGGAGATGTTCTGGAAAAAGTTTATCAGGAGAGTCTGGAAGAAAGACTTATTGCGTTTCTGGCGGAGACACAGCATTTGTCTTATGAAGAGGCTATGCGTGTTTACTACAGCAGTAAACTGGCAGATAAAATCCACAATGGCAACTATGGAATTCAGTACCTGGATTATAAGGTGCTGGCGCAGATTCTCTGCGAAACAGAACCGGAGCTTCTCCGGTCATCTTCGACCTCGTAATTACGGCATTGGATGAAGATAAGAAGATATGCCCGGGTTTCCGGGGATACAAACCCATAGTTTATGTGATTTGTAGTGCTTGCATAAGTGTGAGTGTGAGCCTGCAGAAACTGCTTCAGACCATGAAAAACGGACCCTGCTGCATTGAGCGGCAGGGTCCGTCGTTTTCTTATCTGCCTTTTATGAATTTCAGCCCTGAACATGGGTGCCGGCCAGGATTATTTACGACGGATCATTACTGGCGTTTTTTCGCTTTTTTGGGACTTTGTTTTCCTTCCGCCAGCTCATTGAGCAGCCCCATGATGGTCGGAATCGCCGCCTGCTGGCCGGCACCGGCCATGGCAGCGGTATAGGCTTCGCGCTCCGCATACAGGGCCCGGACGGTATCAACCAGCTTTTTATCCAGGATACCATCCTCCTCGCTCTCGACAAGGACCTTGGAAAAGCCCTGGGCCTCGAAGGATCGGGCGTTGAGGATCTGGTCGCCCCTGGTCCCGATGGAGAGCGGGATCAGGAGGTTGGGCTTCTGCAGGGCCAGGATCTCGAAGATGGCATTTGCGCCGGCGCGGGAGACAATGATGTCGGCCGCGGCGAACAGGTGCTTGAGGTCCTCCTTGACATATTCGAATTGCTTATAGCCCTCGATGCCGTCCTTAGAGGCATCGTATTTGCCGGCGCCGCACAGGTGCACGACGCGGAAATCCTGCAGGAGCTCGTCCAGGTGCCTCCGGACAGCTTCATTGACGGACTGGGCGCCCTGGCTCCCGCCCATGATCATGAGGACGGGCTTCTCTGAGGTCACCGGTTTTGCGTCCGGGGTTTCTGCATTCGATGCTTCCGGATTGACTGTTTTCAGATCTGCAGAGGCTGCGTTTTCATTTTCCTGCGCAAACCCGCAGATCCTGAGTCCCTCCTCCCGGTCTCCGGTAAAGAGCTCCGCCCGGATCGGTGTGCCGGTCAGAACGGCCTTTCCCTTGGGAAGCTTGTCCACGGTCTCCGGGAAATTGCAGCAGACCTTCGAAGCGGCGCCGTAGCAGAGCTTGTTAGCCAGGCCGGGCGTCATGTCGGATTCGTGGATCACGCAGGGAATCTTCAGGCTGGCGGCCGCGCGCACGACCGGCACGCTGACAAAGCCACCCTTGGAAAAGACCACATCCGGCCGGTAGCTCTTCAGAAACTGCCGTGCCTTGCCGTAGCCCTTGATCACGCGGAAAGGGTCCGTGAAGTTTTTGAGATCAAAATAGCGGCGCAGCTTACCGGTCGGAACACCGATGTAGGGAATGCCGCAGTCACGCATCAGTTCACGCTCAATGCCGTTCTCCGAACCGACGTAGGCGACCTCATAGCCGGCCTCCCGCAGCGCGGGCAGCAGCGCGATGTTGGGCGTCACATGGCCGGCGGTCCCGCCGCCCGTCAGAACGATCTTCTTTTTTCCTGCTTCTGCCATTTCAAGATTCCTCATATGTCATTTTTGTTTGCCTCGTTTTTTTCGCGTCACAGAAAGAGAAGTGTCTGTGAGGCGTCTGAGGATTGCGAATCGGTGGCCTGATCAGGCCTCCGCGATCGCGGCGCGCAGCGCATGCGCGAGCTGATCAGGACATGATGTATTTTTGAAACCGCACCGGGTTCCCTCCAATGCATCGATGACCTCCTCGGCCTTTCTGCCGACGACCAGCTTGCTGATTCCCTGCAGGTTGCCGTTGCAGCCGCCGGTGAAGAGGACGGAACGGATGGTGTGATCCGCGTCGATGTTCAGATCGATCTTGGAGGCGCAGGTGCCTCTTGTTCTGTAGACCATTGTGATTCTCCTTAAAAGAAATAGAAAACCGGGAGCAGGAGGTCGCCTGCTCCCGGAAGCTGTCTTATGTAGCTCTGAGAGAACAATACCGGGTTCTCATACAGAGTTTTTTAAAGCTGCACTTGAAAAAACGATACCAGGCCTTTTGCCGGATTACGCAAGTGACTCTGCCGTATAACAGAAGAAATTCGTAAAGAGCTACGCAAGTAACTCTGCTGAATTACGCCAGTAATTCGTAAAGAGTTATGATAATAACTCTAACAGAGTTACGCAAGTCACTCTGCTGAATTACGCGAGTAATTCGGCTGCCATCGCCTCGATCGCGGCCTTGCTGTCGTCCTTGAGGGCGGACTTGATGGTCACGTTGTTCTCGAGGTATTTGATGTTCTTGCAGCCTTCCATCATGCCCTTCATGGTCTTCATGGCGACGGGTGCCCAGGTGCCGTTCTCGATGAAGCCGACGGTGCGGTTCTGGTAGGCGCGCTCGGTCAGGTGCTCGATAAAGGTGTGCATGAAGGGGAAGATGCTGTTGTTGTAGGTGGTTGTCGCCAGGACCAGACGGTCATAGCGGAACGCATCCTCGACGGCCTCGGCCATGTCGTCGCGGGCCAGGTCAGCGACGGCGACCTTGGGGCAGCCGCCCTTTTCCAGAAGGTCAGCCAGCATGAGGGCGGCTTCCTTGGTGTGGCCGTAGACGGAGGTGTAGGCGATCAGGACACCCTCGTTCTCGGGGGTGTAGGAGGACCACTTGTCATAGAGGTCGATGTAGTAGCCCAGGTTCTCGCTCAGGACGGGGCCGTGCAGGGGGCAGATGATCTGGATGTCAAGAGTTGTGGCCTTTTTCAGCAGCTTCTGGGTCTGCAGACCGTACTTGCCGACGATGCCGAAGTAGTAGCGGCGTGCTTCGCATGCCCAGTCCTCATCCACATCGAGGGCGCCGAACTTGCCGAAGCCGTCTGCGGAGAAGAGGACCTTGTCCGTGCTGTCATAGGTCACCATGACCTCAGGCCAGTGAACCATGGGGGCAAAGACGAAATTGAGGACATGGGAGCCGAGCTCCAGCTTGTCGCCGTCCTTGACGACCAGCTTCTTCATCGCGGGATCCAGGTCAAAGAACTGGCCCATGAAGGTGAAGGTCTTGGCGTTGCCCACGACGGTGGTGTCGGGATAGACCTTGAGGAAATTCAGGATATTGGCGGAGTGGTCGGGCTCCATGTGCTGCACGACCAGATAGTCCGGCTTTCTGTCGCCCAGGACCTCGGCGACCTTGCCCAGCCACTCTTCGGTGAACTTGGCGTCGACGGTGTCCATAATGGCGATCTTCTCGTCCATGATGACATAGGAATTGTAAGCCATGCCGTTGGGCACGTCGTACTGACCCTCGAAGAGATCGACTACATGATCGTTGACGCCTACATACTTGATAGAATCTGTGATTTTCATATGAAACGCATCTCCATTCATTCAGGCTGATGTAAACTGGAACAGTGTAAAATATTTATGTCTTCCTCCACAAAGTGGATAGACAATTACAATATACTATAATACCGCAAAAGACCGGCCAATAAAAGCCCGAAAATGCGTGACGGGTGAAAAATACAGTCATGTAACAGCACCTTCATCATGGCTCCCGGAGTGTGTTTTCAGAGCTCCGGGAGTATGTTTTCATGGCTCCGGGAGTGCGTTCTCATGACTCTCGGAGTGTATTTTGCGTACTATTCACTTTCTTAATGTCCATCTGCCGCTTTCTTTTTTGTGGTAAAATACGGGTAGTGCACAGTACTTTTTCCAAAGAGGATGATGTAGATGCTGGATAAGGAATTCGCCACAAAATTCATCGAGCGGGTCACCCGCTACACGGACTTCAACGTCAACATCATGGATGAGCGGGGGATCATCATCGCCAGCCGGGACAAAAAGAGAATCGGACAGTACCATGAGATCGCCTACCGGCTGATCACCGGCCCGGAGGAGATGATCGACACGACGGGCATGTCCTTTCCCAACGTGCTGCCCGGGATCAATATGATCATCGCCACCGGCGGAAGGCGCGAGGGCGTTGTCGGCGTCACCGGAGACCCGGAAGAAGTCCGCCCGGTCGCCCTGATGGTCAAAATGGCCTTTGAGACCATGCTCAAGTACGAGCAGCAGCTGGAGCAGCAGCGGATCCGTGAAAACAAAAAGGAGCATTTCATCCATCTCCTCACGCAGGTGGAGCACTCCGACCCGGAGGAGCTCAGGAGCTATGCCCGCGACCTGGGCTATCCCGAGGAGAGCGTCCGGATCCCGATCCTGGTGCGGCTGGACGGCGCGGAGACGGATAAGGAAGGAAAGAAGGGAAAGGCATACCTCGAAGAAACATACATGGATGCCGGAAGAACCGGGCGGGCGCTGGATCCGCTTCGGAACGGGAATGCCGGGAGCGTCGGACAGGCGCTGGACCTGCTGCGGGGCGGCCCGCGCCACTCGGGCAGGGATTTCAGCTTTGCCATGGACAGGCGCCATATCCTGATCTATAAGGCCATGCCGGATCCGGAAAGCCGGTCGGAGAGCATGTTTTCGGTCTACAAAGACCTGGTCCGGGAGTACCTGGAGCCGCTCGGGTTACTGGACCGTCAGTCTTCTGCTGCTTCGGAAAAGCACTTGTCCGGACCGACAGGAAAACAGCTGTCCGGGTCATCGGGCAAGCAGACTTCCGGGACATCAGGAAAGCAGATGTACGGGACATCAGCAGGCTATACCGCTTTCGTAGGGAGCTTTCAGGACACCTATCCCCAGTACTGCTACGGCTACCGCCACTGCCGCTGGCTGGAGCAGAACGTGGAGTCTGCCGGCGACGAAGAGCCTGTTTTTTTCTATGATCATCTGGAGGAGTACGTGCGGAGCCTGCTCCCGGCCGGTGAGCTGCAGCGGGCCTTCTACGTGTATCGCAGCTGCATTCCGGAACCGAAGCTCCGGTCCTGCGCGGAGACCATCGGGGCCCTGATCCGGACCAACTACAATTTCGGCAGGGCCGCAGACCTGCTGTATGTCCACAAAAATACTTTGGTCTATCGATACAACCGGCTGAAGGAAATGCTGGGCGTGGACCCCATGACTTCCTCCGGAGACCGGGCTTTTCTGGAACTCTTCTACGCCTACCTGCTGCGGACCGGCGGGCCGGAGGAGCAGGAGTAGCAGGCGTCGTAACCGGGCCGAAGCTGCTGTGCGGAGGAGGCGGAAGGGCGCGGGTCAGAAGGCATCAGGGATTGTGTACAGGAAGGAAAGGCGGCAGAAAGAAAAAGGAGGAGACACGGCAGAAAGAATAATCCAGCATGATTTGTGTTGATGACACAAAAACACACTTTATTCTCATTGCCCCGTGATATTCTTTTTTCCCTGTACAAAAGATATAATGGATACAGTTAAAACCTGAAAAAAACAAACAGCCAACTATTTATACATCATGACCAGGAGGAGGTATCCAAATGAAAGTTGTTGTTGCGATCGATTCGTTCAAGGGCAGTATGACATCCATGGAAGCCGGCCATGCGGCAGAGGAGGGTATCCTCCGCGTACATCCCGACGCGGAAGTCCTGGTAAAACCTCTTGCGGACGGCGGTGAGGGCACGGTGGACGCGCTCGTCGAAGGCCTGGGCGGCGACTATGTGACCGCCAGGGTCAAGGGACCCATGGGCCCCTTCGTGACCGCCCGCTACGGAATCATGGAGGATGAGACGACCGCCATCATGGAGATGGCCCAGGCGGGCGGCATCATCCTGGTCGACAGGCATGACCTGGATCCCTGGCGCGCCAACACCGAGGGCGTGGGCGAGATGATCCGCAACGCCATCGACCGCGGCTGCCGGAACTTCATCATCGGAATCGGCGGCAGCGCGACGACAGAGGGCGGCATCGGCATGCTGACCGCGCTCGGATATGAGTTCTATGACAAAAAGGACCGCCTGCTGGCGCCCATTTTTGAAAACCTCGGCAAGATCGCCCGCATCAGCGCGGACAACGTCCTTCCCGAGCTCAAGGAGTGCCACTTCCAGATCGCCTGTGACGTGACCAATCCCCTCTGCGGAGAAAACGGCGCGGTCTATGTCTACGGCCCCCAGAAGGGCGTCCGCCTCGATGAGCGCGTGTTCATGGATTCCCAGATGCGCCAGTACGCGGCCAAGACGGCGGAGTGCTTCGGCGTGGACCACAGTGAAGATCCCGGCGCGGGCGCTGCCGGCGGACTGGGCTTTGCCTTCCTGAGCTACTTCCCCAACGTAGAGCTCCGGCCCGGCATCCAGATCGTCCTCGACGCCGTCAAATTCGAGGAGGCCCTCGAGGGCGCCGACTACGTCATCACCGGTGAGGGCCGTATGGACTCCCAGACCGCGAACGGCAAGGTCCCCGTCGGTGTCGCCCGCATCGCCAAACAGCACGGCGTCAAGAAGGTGTTCGGATTTGCCGGCGGTGTCACCGATGACGCTGGTGCCTGCAATGCGGCAGGGATCGACGCTTTCTTCCCCATCGTCCGCGGCGTCTGCACGCTCGACGAAGCCATGGACAACTTTGCCGCCAAGAAGAATATGACGCTCTCCGTCGAGCAGGTCTTCCGCCTGCTGTGATGCGAGGCGGCTGAGTTCCGGCCTTCCGCCTGCTGTGATGCAGGGAACCTGACTGGTTTCAATAATACAGGTTTTTGGCAGGGTGTTTGTGCCAGACACAGACATCCTGCCTTGTTTTCCCCGTAACGTATTTTTTGATCAGTTTGTGATAAAAAAAACATTCAGTTTATCAGGGGATTCGCATATAATAAAAAGACAGAGATGTCAGAAGGTGAAGGCTGTTGGAAAAAAAAGAAAACTGCGTCAGACAGGAAAACGGGAAGGCTTTTGGATCGGAATGACCGGACTTTCCCGCAGGAAGCCCTGCTTTGAAAGAACCGGGTTCTGATGCAGTCTGAAAGGTAACGATTTCTTCAAAAAAGGAGGAGACATGCGCAAAACGAAAATCATCTGCACGATCGGGCCCGCCAGTGAGAGCGAGGAGATGCTCCGCGCTCTGATCGACGCCGGCATGAATGTCGCCAGATTCAATTTTTCCCACGGGACCCACGAGGAGCACAGGGAGAAATTCAAGCGCCTGGTCCGCATCCGCAAGGAGATGGGCAAACCTGTCGCGACCCTGATGGATACCAAGGGGCCGGAGATCCGTCTCAAGGATTTCGAGGGCGGCAAGGTCATGCTCGAGAAGGGCAAGGGCTTCACGCTCACGACAGAGGACGTCATGGGCACCGCGGAGCGCGCCTCCATCACCTATAAGGACCTGGTCAAGGATGTCAAGGCCGGCGGCAGCATCCTGATCGACGACGGTCTCATCGAGCTGCGGATCGACAACGTGACGGACACCGATATCCACTGCACCGTCATCAATGGCGGCCCCGTCTCCAACCACAAGGGCGTCAACGTGCCCGATACCGACCTGTCCATGCCCTTTATCAGCGAGCAGGACCGCGCCGACATCGAGTTCGGTGCCAAGCTGGGCTATGAATATATCGCAGCCTCCTTTACCAGGACCGCGGACGATATCCGCGAGATCCGCAGCATTCTGGACCAGTTCGGCAGCAGGATGAAGATCATCGCCAAGATCGAGAGCACCCAGGGCGTCAACAACATCGATGAGATCCTGGATGTGGCCGATGGCGTCATGGTCGCCCGCGGCGACCTGGGCGTCGAGGTTCCCATGGAGGAGGTGCCGGTCTACCAGAAGCACATCATCCACCTGGCAGAGGTCCGCGGCAAGATCGTCGTCACCGCGACCCAGATGCTGGATTCCATGATGCACAATCCCCGCCCGACCCGTGCGGAAGCCACCGATGTCGCCAACGCCATCTACGACGGAACCACCGCCATCATGCTGTCCGGCGAGACGGCCAGCGGCGCCTATCCGCTCGAGGCCGTCCAGACCATGTCCCGCATCGCGGAGGCCGCCGAGAACGACATTGACTACCGCCGCCGCTTTATGAACAGGCCCGATGAGATCGATGCAGACATCACGACCGCCATCTCCCACTCGACCTGCATGGTGGCCCAGGACATCAACGCCAAGGCCATCGTGACCGTCACCATGTCAGGCTTCACGGCCCGCCGCATCAGCAAATACAAGCCCACCTGTCCGATCGTGGCCTGCTCCGTCAGTGAGCCCGTCGCATGTCAGATGAACCTCCTCTACGGCGTCATCCCGCTCAACATCCCCCAGGAGGACAACGAGGAGATGCTCTTCGAGGCAGCTGTCATGGCCGCCAAGAAGGCAGGCGTCGTCGAAAAGGGCGACAAGGTCGTCCTCACCGCCGGCGTCCCGCTCGGCGAGACCGGCAACACCAACATGGTCCGCGTCTTTGAAGTGTTCTGATGTACCACTTGGGACGGTTCTCAGCGCGCCTTTTTTGACCGGTCATTTGCCTTTGACAGGCGGATGAACTCTTCATAAACCAGCGAAAACCACAAGAGACGTATCTCGATGGTTCTTTTGAACCGGGAGATACGTCTCTTTTGTTTTCCTTTTGTTCTCTTTTGTCTGCCTTTTGTTTTCCCTGTATTTTGCCTGCCGGCTTTCAGATATGGTCATGTGTCTGTCAGGAATGTTGGTTTTGCCGGTGTCTGTGAACCGGAAGAACCGTCCCTGGTGGTTCAGTGGACCGGAAGGACCGTCCCGGTGGTTCAGGGAGGACCGTCCCGGGTGGTTCATTGTTGATTAATCCCATGCGTAATCGGGATGCCAGGGGAGGCCATGGCGGTTCTTCTTGTTTCGGCCGTGGTAATCGGAGCCCGCTGTGAGGAGCAGGACCCTGCCGGTCGTCCGGCGGAAGCGTTCCGCGAAGGCGAGGATCTCCCGCGCGGTCTCCGGTGTATTGTGGGGATGGAGCAGTTCGTATCCGTCGATGCCCCAGGCCATGCTGTCGTCAAAAAAGGCGCGGAGCCTTTCTCTGTCGAAATGGTATTCCCCGACGTGGGCGACGACGGCGGTGCCGCGGGCGGCGTGGATGGCGGCGATGGCCTCCTGCATGGTGACGTTCCGCTTGGAAACGTAATAGGGACAGTCCTTGCCGATGAAGCGGCCGAAGGCGTCATCGACGGAGGAGGCGGCACCGGTCTGCACCAGGTAGCGGGCGATGTGGACGCGGTTGTAATTGCCCGAGTCGCTCTGTGTGCGGGCAAAGGCGTGAAAGCCCGCCACGCTGACCAGGTCCGCGCCCGGAGCGGCGTCCGCGATCCTCTGCACAATGGCTTCATTGTGCCGGAGCTTGAGAAGGTGATAGTCTTCCACAACCTTGCGCAGGGGGGCAAAGGACTCAGCGGACAGGTCCGCATCCTCCGGAAAATAGCCCAGGATGTGGATCTCCGGCGGCTCCTTATCGGGAAAACCCGGTTTCAAACCGGCGGCCTGACTGCCGTCCGCAGCAGCCGGGGGAACGGCTTCCTCCCAGCCTGTCGACAGCTCGATGCCGCCGATGCCGGTCATGCCGTGCCGGCGGCAGGCCTCGCGGAAATCCATGATGCCGTCCAGGGTGTTGTGGTCCGTCAGGGCGATCATACTGAGCCCGGCCTCCTTCGCCCTGCGGACGAGCTCATCCGGTGAGTCGGTCCCGTCGGAAAATAAACTGTGCATGTGAAGATCGATATATTCCATTGGCGGCTCCTCGGTGAAAAAACATGAGGTAAAAGGATTGTTGCAGGGAAAAGAAAACGGCCCGCTGTGTATTCTAATACATTGCGGGCCTGTTCAGTGGAACCGGATCTGCCTACCGGATCTTTTTGTCATTGACAACATCCGCGGCCAGAATGCCGGTCATGGCGCTCACCTGGTCCATCAACATTTCCGGATTCAGGTTGGAACTGGGACGGAGGCTGACCAGGGCGCTGTAGACGTACTGGCCGTCATCGTTGGCGCTGGAGACCTGCAGGGCCGTGATCGCGACGCCGCGGTCCTTGATATAGCGCAGGGCGTGGTCCAGGGACTGTTTGGCCTCATAGTTAATAATAGCACGGAACTCGGGTGTGTAGCGGATCTTCTGACCGACCTGGGCGAAAAAGAGCTCGGCGATCAGGACCAGGACGGTGCTGAGAAGGGCGCCCTCATAAAAGCCGGAGCCGATGGCCAGCCCGATGACACCGGTGGCCCAGAGGCCGGAGGCTGTCGTCAGGCCGCTGACAGTGTGTTTTCGGGTCACGACGATGGTACCGGCACCGATGAAACCGAGGCCTGTGATGACCTGGGCCCCGATGCGCGTCATGTCCGTGGGGAGCTGCGCGATCAGGTACAGGTAATGCCCTGTCAGAGATGCGGTCGCGGCGCCGACACACACCAGGATGTGGGTGCGGAAGCCCGCGGGCCGGTTTTTGATCGAGCGCTCGATCCCGATGACCGCGCTGCACAGGACCGCGAGCAGCATGCGGACGAGAACGTTCAGAAAATTGATATCGCGAAGACCATCGAAAATAGGCAGCAAGGGGAACCTCCTTTTTGCGCGGATCAGAGAATCAGGAAATCAGCTCGTGGATCGTGCGGACGCAGTCCAGCTCGGCAATCGAGGAGAGCATGCCCGAGTGAGAGGGCTTCTCCCGGCTCATTTTGACGACCAGGATGGCGCTGGGATAATTGTTCCTGTCCCTGCGGGTCCGCTCGATCTCGATGTCGTAGATGCGGCCCTTGCGCGACCGGATCTTGTCCGCGATCTCGTTGAGATCCTCCAGGGCGTTGAACTCCACGAACATGGTGATGTTGCGCAGGCGGCGTTTGAAGGCCGGCTCGAGGGGCCAGAGGATGTCCAGAACGACGACCAGGATGACCAGGACGACGATCACGCACTCATAGAAGCCCGCCCCGGCGGCTATGCCCATGCAGACAGAGGCGAACAGGCCGGACGCCGTGGAAAGGCCGGAGACCTGATTGTGTCCGATCGAGATGATCGTGCCTGCCGCCAGGAAGCCGATGCCGCTGATGACCTGCGCCGAGTAGCGGGAGGCGTCGAATTTCATTCCGACCTGTTCGGCCACGGAGGCCCAGGGGCCGCAGAGCATCTCGTACTCATAGGTGGCCAGCAGGACCGTCAGCGCGGCGCCGATGCTGGTCAGCATGAAGGTGCGCAGGCCGGCTGACCGGCGCTTGCGGGCGCGGCCGTAGCCGATGACCGTCCCCGACAGAAAGGCGAGCAGCAGCCGCAGGACCACGGTGATGAAGTTAAAATCCCGAAGGTGAATCAGAAGAGCGTCCATATGAAAACTCCAGAGAAAAAGTGTTTGGTGACGGTAAAGGTATAGGTGTAAGTGTGTTTGTACGGAGATGAAGATGTCCGAAGATACAGGGGCCGGAGATGTGGCTGTCCGGAGCAAAAAGACCAGTAAAACAATACCGGCGCATTGTGACTTTAGAGATGTGCGGGCCGTCTCAATGGCGATCCATGCAGGAGCGGATGTGCAGAGGAAGCGTCTTTTCCTGCATTGCGGGAATACATCTGTCCACCCCCATAAGCCTGTGTAGATATGTCTGCATGAATCGTAAAATAACGAATTGCGTGAATGGGAGGAACCCGTGAAGCCATTCTGTGCTATAATTAGGAAAAAGAATTAACACAAAATTTACATAAAAACCAATAATCGGTCGCTGAAGAAAATTGTATCACGCATTGTTATATTTATGTTAAGCACTATCGATTTATATTATAGCCAGTAAAAGGGAAACTTGCAATAGAACTGACCCGGGATCTGATCGATCCGGTCACAGGTAAGACGAATGTAAGACAAATGTGGGATAGAGGAAAGACAAATGTAAGGCAGATGTAAGAAGGGGGACAGTCCGGCAGGCCTTTATGGCCCGGCCTGCCGACTGTCAGGAAGATCGTTCCCGGTGAGAACTGCCCCGCTTCTGTGAGCGGGACATAGCATTCCCTTTTTTGTGTTTGTGCCCGGCTCGAAGCCCCCGCCTCCAGGCGTATGCGCAGGCAGCGGGCAGTTTACAGGCGGGTCGCGGCCCAGTAGGCGCCCATGGTCTGGCCCGGGTCGCCGGTCACATCGTCGCAAAGATAGTCAGCCAGACCGGCGGGCCCGCAGACGGCGGGATCCCAGGACCTGGCCTGGTCCTCACTCGGGTACTCGATCTCCGCATACATGAATTCTGTCGGCAGACCCTCGTCGACCAGGTTTACCTCCAGATGAAGGCCGTCCGGCAGCAGATAGGTGCGGCGGGCCTTGGGGATGAGGGGGAGGCCGATCAGCTTTTCCAGCTGCCCGAACTGATCCGGCGAAATGGAAAATTCAATTTCCTCACGGGACAGGCCCTCGCGGTCCCCGGCGGATTTGAAGCAGAGGACCCAGTCCGTCCTGCCGTCCTTTTCCGCCTCCTCGCGGATGCGTACGGTGGGGGAGACGCTGATGTAACCCTGCCGCATGGACTGCTCGCGAATCAGGGAGAGACCCGCGATGCCGGCATCCTCCGGCCAGCTTTGTACCATCCATTTGCGTTCGATTTCCATATTGATGATCCTTTCCGTCTTTTGTATTTGTTCTTGTATAGTTTGTTAAGGTGATATATCTTTTACAGGTATGTGCGGCATCTGCTGCAGCTGTTTACACAGATGAAGCTGGTCAGGTTCCGGCAGGAAAACCTGCCGGGCGGGTGAGGATGCCGTCTGCGCATACATATTGTATCACTTCGCACTGCCTGCGGCAAAAGAACAAAAGAAGCAGAAAGGGTTCGGATATGCCGGATATATCAAATATGCCAGACAAAAACATGGCGGCCCGCCGCCTGGAGACGCTTGATCTGCTGCGCGGCATCACCATCGTCAGCATGATCCTCTACCACGGGATGTGGGATTTTATCTACTTTTCGCAAACTGGCAGTGCCATGACCGGCCTGCGGACCTGGTACGAAGGGATGGGCGGTCACCTGTGGCAGCAGAGCATCTGCCGGTCCTTCATCCTTCTGTCCGGCTTCTGCGTGCCCTTTTCACGGCACATTTTCCGCCGCGGCCTCCAGGTCAGCGGCGGCGGCCTCGTCGTGAGCGCCGTGACCCTCCTCTTCATGTACGAGGACCGCGTTGTCTTCGGCGTCCTGACCTTTCTCGGGGCGGCCATGCTGCTGGCAGGCCTGATCAGAACCGTGGAACCAGGGGGACGGTTCTATGGCTCCTGTTCTGAAAATCTGAAAGAGGGAAAAACCTTATTCACAGCCGCTGAAGGAAAAGTCGGAAGTGGAGGAACCGGAGAACCGTCCCCTTGGCTCCACCGCGGAAACGGAGGGACCGGAGAACCGTCCCCCTGGCTCCGTTCCCGCAAGGGTGCCATGATCAGCCTGATCCTGTGCCTCATCCTCTTTTACATTACCCGCTGGGTCAACCGGTGCTATTTGCGGTTCGGCCCCGGCCTGGAAGTGGCCCTGCCGGATTTCCTCTTTGTCTCCGCAGAGCAGCAGGCGGCGCCTGCCGGGCGGGCAGCGGGCTTTGTGCTGACAGGTCTGGGCTTTCCCATGCAGGGTTTTTTTTCCACGGATTATTTTTCGTTGATTCCCTGGATCTTTCTGTTTTCTGCCGGTATCTGCCTGCACGGTGTGATGGCAGGGCGCGGTTCTGATCCAAGGCGGATATCTGTACAAAACAATGACGGATGGAGTGCCGGGCAGGAGTCTGCACCTGGCAAAAATGCACGCGAAGCCGGACAGGAGTCTGCGTCCGGCGCAGCCAATGTGGGAAAAACGGCATTCAGCCATCCCCTCATGCACCTGCAGGCGCCTGTCCTGAACTGGATGGGACGCCATTCGCTGCTGATCTACATGCTGCATCAGCCGGTGCTCTATTTGCTGATCAGCGTCCTTTTCTGACAGGGAAAGGCGGTGTTATATATGAAAACCATAGAAAAACTGTGGCCGAAGATCCGGCACAGGCTCCCCGCCCTGGGGATCCTGGTGCTCACGATTCTTCTCATCTGGGGAGCGTTCGGCCAGAGCTTCCGGAGCCTCCTGCCCCTGATCCGGCAGGGCGACCGGGACGCCATCGTGACCTACCTGGCCGGCGAGGATGCTGTCACCGGCATGGTCAGTGTTGCCCTCCTGTCCGCCCTGCAGGTCGCCAGCGTCGTCATGCCCGGCATGATCATCCACATCGCGGCGGGCGTGCTCTACAACTGGTGGAAGGCCTTCCTGCTCTGCTATGGCGGCTTCGTGGGCGGCAATATGGCGGTCTTCTGGTTCGTCCGCCATCTGGGCAAAAAGACCCCCTACAATATCAACATGGGTCCCACAGGCACGAAGGTCCTGGACCTGCTCGCTCTGGCGCCCCCCATGTTCACCGTCAGCGTCTCCTTCATGATCCCGGGCATCCCCAACGGCATCGTCCCCTACCTGGCGGCCAAGAGCGGCCTCACCCAGAAGCAGTACTTCATCGGGGTCGCTGCCGGCAGCTGGATGCAGATCCTGGCCTCCTGCATGGCGGGCAGCTTTCTGGTCCGCGGCAATATCATGTTCAGCGTCATCGCCGTCTT
>CACZIO010000051.1 GCA_902781215.1 uncultured Lachnospiraceae bacterium | reverse complement strand
GTGACCGGCCTCGTGGCCTTTCCCGACTACAGCGCCCTCTTCCAGAACAACAACGACGCCATGTTTGATGCCATCAAGTTCGGCGTCGCCGCCGTGACCAAAGAGGACTTCGACCAGTTCACCTCCGATGAGCTGGAGTGGTGCTACAGCTGGAAATACACGGATGAAATGCTGGCGAAGGCGAGGGGGGCCGCAGAGGAGGACAGGTCTGTCCAAGACAGTCATAAGGAGAGCGGGAAGAGCAGCTCTGGTGCGGAAAATGAACCGGATGCGGCAGACGCAGCAGACGCCGCGGACACTGCGAACACCGCGGACGCGGATCAACGGGAGTCTGCAGACGGGAGCGGCAGCAGGACATCCGGCGGCGTTGTCAAGACCCCTGCGACCGGGCGCCTCACCCGGGAGGAGGAAAAGATCCTGTCGGATGAGCTCATGGAGAACATCGCGGATGAGGTCTATCTGGAGGATTTCCTGCCCGGTTACCTCAACCAGGCCATCCAGTTCACCGGAGAGGACATGGGCGGCGACCGGGCCATGATGCTGATGCTGCTCTATATCGTCATCGTGATCATCGCCTTTGTCTTCGTGATCACGACGGGGGATACAATCGCCAAGGAGTCCGCGGTCATCGGGACCCTGCGCGCGACCGGATGCACGCGGATGGAGCTCGTCCGCCACTACATGGCCCTGCCGGTGATCGTCACGCTCGCGGCGGCCCTGGCCGGCAATATCCTGGGCTACACCTGGCTCAAGGACGTCTGCGCGGGCATGTATTACGGCAGCTACAGCCTGCCGACCTATGTCACGGTCTGGAACGGGGAGGCCTTCGTGCTGACGACCGTCGTCCCCTGCATCATCATGCTGGTGACCACCTTCTGCACGCTCTGGAGCCGCTTCTCCCTGTCTCCGCTCCAGTTCCTGCGCAGAGAGCTCAGGCGCCGCGGCCGCAGCCGGGCCCTGCCCCTGAACCGGCACATCCCCTTCCCCGTCCGCTTCCGGCTGCGGATCTTTTTTCAGAATATCGGCAACTACGCCATCCTGCTGATCGGGATCTTTTTTGCCAATGTCCTGCTCCTGTTCGGGATGGCCCTGCCCGTCGTCCTGGACCGCTACCAGGCGTCCATGCAGGACAACATGCTCTGCAAGTACCAGTATTTCCTGGCGTCGCCCGCCTTCCGGATGGACAAGGACTACGAGATCGACAAGATCCTCATGTCCACCCTCTCGCGCCTCACATCCATGACGTCGAGCCCGGATGCGGAGCCCTTCACCACCTATTCCCTCCAGATCCCCGAGGGCGAGGCCCTCCGCGTGGAGAACATCACCGTCTACGGCGTGAAAAAGGACAGCCGCTACGTGAAGGCACCGATCGGCCGCGGCGAGATCTGGATCTCCAGCGCCTACGCGGACAAGCTGCGCAAAAAGACCGGCGACACCATCCGGCTGAAGGAACCCTACGAGAACAAGTACTACGAGTTCACTGTGGACGGCATCTACGACTACATGGGCGGCCTGTGCATGTTCATGCGCAGCGAGGATCTGACGAAGACTTTCAACCTCTTCGACGACTATGTTGGCGGTTATTTTTCCGACACAGAGATCACGGACCTGAGCAGGGATTCGATCGCCACCATCATCGATTACGACGCCCTGATCAAGATCAGCCGCCAGCTGGACGTGTCCATGGGCGGCATGATGATCGTCGTCGATGTCTTTGCCGTTGCCCTCTTTATGATCCTGCTCTACCTCCTGTCCAGGATCATCATCGAGAAAAACGCCCACCCCATCTCCATGACCAAGATCCTGGGCTACAGCGACGGTGAGATCGCCCGCCTCTATATCCTGACTACCAGTATCGTGACCCTGGTCATGCTGGCTGTCACCATACCCGGCGCCGACAGCCTCATGCACTTCATCTTCCAGTACTACCTGGCTGCCCGCATGAGCGGCTGGATCACCTACGACATTCCGGCATCCCTGTACCGGCAGATGTTCCTCATCGGCGCCGTGACCTACCTGGCTGTCGCCATCTTCGAGATCCGCAAGATCCGCGCCATCCCCATGACCGACGCCCTCAAGGACGTGGTGTGAACCGCCAGGGCCGGTTCTCCCGGCTTCAGGAGGTGAAAAAAGCGGTGAAAAAAGCTGTAAAAAAATTTAAAATAGTACTTGCTTTTTTGGATGGCAGGGGTTATTATACTACTTGCGTGTTGCAAAACAAGTGACGCGCAGATAACAGATCGGGGTGTAGCGCAGCTGGCTAGCGCACTTCGTTAGGGACGAAGGGGTCGTGGGTTCGAATCCCGTCACTCCGATACAGAGAGCCGTGAACTTTGTTCACGGCTTTTCTTTATAAACAAATTTTTCGGCAAACATGAGGAGATACAGGCATGGCTTTGCTTGATCTGATACATGAACCCAATGATATAAAAAAGATCCCGCCTGAGGAATACGGAAATCTTGCGGAGGAGATACGTAAGTTTCTGGTGGGCAAGGTGAGTGTCACCGGCGGTCACCTGGCCAGCAACCTCGGGGCGGTTGAACTGACCATGGCCCTTCATCTGGCCCTGGACTTTCCCGGAGACAGGATCATCTGGGATGTGGGCCATCAATCGTATACGCATAAACTGCTGACGGGACGCAGGGAGGGGTTTGACACCCTGCGGCAGCTGGGCGGAATGAGCGGCTTTCCCAAGAGGCAGGAGAGCAGCTGTGACACCTACGACACGGGGCACAGCTCCACCTCGATCAGTGCCGCGCTGGGCATGGTCCGGGCCCGGGAGCTGCGCGGTGGATCGCAGACCATCGTCGCTGTGATCGGAGACGGCGCCATGACAGGAGGTCTTGCCTACGAGGCGCTCAACAATGCCTCGCGCCTGTCCTCCAATCTGATCATCATTCTCAATGACAACAACATGTCGATCTCCCGGAACGTCGGCGGGATCCCCAAATATCTCAGTGAGATCCGGACTTCGACCGGTTATATACAGCTGCGTGACCGCGTGTATGACTCGCTCAATGAGGCGCTCCCCAAGGTGGCGAAGGGGATCAGCCGGGCCAAGCAGTCGCTCAAGTCCCTGATGGTGCCCGGAATGTTCTTTGAGGAGATGGGGATCACCTACCTGGGGCCGGTCGACGGACACAATGTCCGGGATATGGTCAAGGCCATCGAGGACGCAAAGCGCGTCAACAAGGCAGTCCTGATCCATGTCTGCACGAAAAAGGGCATGGGATACAGGCCTGCGGAAAAAAATCCTTCCAGATTTCACGGGACACCGCCCTTTGTGATCGAAACGGGAGAGCCGGTCGCGTCCAAAAAGGCAAGGACGTGGACGAATGTGTTCTCGGCCGCCATCCTGGGGCTCGCGGAGAAGGATCCGAACCTGGTGGCGATCACGGCCGCCATGGAGGACGGCGTCGGTCTGGCGCGCTTCCACAGGCGGTATCCGGACAGGTTTTTTGATGTGGGGATCGCGGAACAGCACGCGGTGACCTTTGCGGCCGGTCTGGCGGCCGGGGGAATGAAGCCCGTCTTTGCGGTCTATTCCACCTTCCTGCAGCGGGCCTATGACCAGATCGTGGAGGATGTATGTCTCCAGGACCTGCCGGTCGTCTTTGCCATTGACCGGGCGGGGCTGGTCGGGGCCGACGGCGAGACGCACCAGGGGATTTTTGACCTCTCCTATCTCTCCTCGATTCCGGGACTCGTGGTGATGGCACCCAAAAATGCCCGGGAGCTCGGCGACATGCTGCGATTTGCCGTCAGCCTGGGACACCCGGCCGCGATCCGCTATCCCAGGGGGACTGCCTACACGGGTCTGGAGGAGTTCCGGCAGCCGATCGAAGCGGGGCGGGCGGAGATGATCCGCAGGGGCGGAAAGGTCCTGCTGCTGGCGGTCGGGAGTATGGTGCAAACCGCCGTGGAGACGGCGGAGATCCTCGATGCCGCCGGCATTCAATGTTCGATCGCCAATGCCCGCTTTGTATGTCCGCTTGATACGGAGCTCCTGAGGGAGGCGGCCCGGGAATATGACCTGGTCGTGACGATGGAGGAGAATATCTGCAGCGGCGGCTTTGGCGAGCATGTTTCGGCCTGGTATGCCCGGGAGGGCATCCTTGTCCGTCAGCTCAACATCTCCCTGCCGGATGCCTTTGTGGAGCACGGGAAACCGGAGGAGCTGTGCGGGCTTGGCGGGATCGATGCGGCCTCGGCGGCGGAGAAGATCCGGGCTCTTGCAGAGCGGCAGAATTGAGAAAACGCGGCACATTCTCGAGACCCAGGATAACAGTCGTGTGAGTCTTCACTATAAAAGATAAGACAGGCACTGTAC
This sequence comes from uncultured Lachnospiraceae bacterium, assembly GCA_902781215.1. Taxonomy (GTDB): domain Bacteria; phylum Bacillota; class Clostridia; order Lachnospirales; family Lachnospiraceae; genus CAG-791. The sequence goes on along the minus strand of CACZIO010000051.1, from coordinate 17,221 downwards.
CGGGATGGATTCCGGCCAGTGCCTGTCTGTTTTTTTACGGTTATATATTGCGTCCGCAGCAAAGTGTGCGGAGCACCTGCGGAAATGTGTGCGCGTATCCGCAGCAAAGTGTGCGGAGCACCTGCGGAAATGTGTGCGTATCCGCAGCAAAGTGTGCGAAACGTTGGGAGCTGCGCTTCCGCGGCGCTCAAGCCTGTATTTGCGAGTGTGAGCCTTGAGGCGGGCATGAATCATGCGTGCCAGGCGGCGACGAGCTCATCCACCTCGCGTTCGGTCTCAAAGATCTCATCCAGGGAGGGGGATGCCAGGAAGCGGCAGGTCTCCATGCAGTGGCGGATGATCTCGGTGATCTCCGGGTAGCGGATTTCGCCGGCCAGGAATTTCTGTACCGCGATCTCATCCGCCGCATTGAGGACGGTCGGGAGGTTTCCGCCCTTGCGGATGGCATCATAGGCCAGCTGCAGAGCCGGGAAGGTCTCCAGATCGGGTCGCTCGAAGGTCATCTGCCCCAGCTTGTAGAAGTCCATTTTTTCACCGGGCATGGGCCGGCGCTCGGGATAGTAGAGGGCGTACTGGATGGGAAGCCGCATGTCCGGGACACCGAGCTCGGCGATGATGGCGCCGTCCTCATATTCCACCATGGAGTGGATGACGCTCTGGGGGTGGACCAGGACCTGGATCTGCCCGGGATCCACGTCAAAGAGCCAGCGGGCCTCGATGACCTCCAGGCCTTTGTTGACCAGGGTCGAGGAGTCGATGGTGATCTTGGGCCCCATGGACCAGGTCGGGTGGCGGAGGGCGTCTGCCGGCGTGACATCGGCGAGGTCGGCTGCAGTTCTGCCGCGGAAGGGACCGCCGGAGGCCGTGAGCCAGATCTTCGCGATCCGGTTGCCGCGCTCTCCGTTCAGGGACTGGAAGATGGCGCTGTGTTCACTGTCGACAGGCAGAATGGGAACGCCCCGGTCTGCGGCCAGGGGCATGATGATATGGCCGGCCGTGACCAGGGTCTCCTTGTTGGCCAGGGCGATCTTCTTGCCGCTCTCGATCGCGGCGACGGTCGGGCGGACACCCACCATGCCCATGATGGCGGTGACAAAGTATTCGTATCCGTCCATGGACGCAACCTGGAGAAGGCCGTCCATCCCGGTCAGGATCCTGACATCCAGGTCTCTGACGCGGTCGCGCAGGTCCTTTGCGGCATCCTCCTCCCACAGCACGGCTGTCTGCGGGTGAAATTCGCGGATCTGTTTTTCCATCAGATCCACACTGCGCCGGGCACAGAGCGCGACGACTTCAATATCTCCCTGTTCCCTGGCGACATCCAGGGTCTGTCTGCCGATGGAACCGGTGGAACCTAAAATGGCGATTTTTTTCACGATATATGTTCTCCTTATATTTGTAACATGTTCGTGGCTGGCTGCGTTCGCATCCGGGCGCGTTCACATCTGACCGGACCGCGCTTGCATCCGGGCGCGCCCGCATCTGGCCGCGCTTGCATCCGGGCGCACCCGCATCTGACCGCGCCGGCCGGGAAGGGCTGCGCCGTCCGTGGATGCGGCCTGAAGCCGTCAGCCATGTAGGAGTATAGCACAGTGCCGGTGAAAAAGGAATGCAGCGAGGGAAGGTGCGGAAACCGGCAGCTGCTGTCGAATGCCGCCGGGTTCTGCAGGAATTATACGGGATCGTGCAGGGTTTTCCGGGATATTGCCGGACAGGAGGACGGTGCGTTCGGCCGCGGCGCAGGAGCCGGGATGTTTGTATACAATTATGTGCTATTCAGCCTGTAAAAAAAGCGGAATTTATCAGGACAGTTGATGACGTTTCTGTTACAATGTTAGTCGAGAGTAATATGAATCCGACATCGGACAGGTCCGGGCAGCAGTCCGGAAGGATGAGCCGCTGTGCGGACTTCCGGCCGGCCGGTCTCAGATTCCCTGGTAATGGATACAGGGAGCAGGGGATCACGGGGACGGCATCCGGGGGACGCGAGGGGGCAGCGGGTGCATCCGCTTCCTGTAAGAGAATGCTTATTTTGGAAGAGATGCCGGTTCATATGCTGAACAGCATTGTCTGAACAAAATCACTGATTTATTATGTAAGGGAGGTTTCATTATGTACGGTTTTGGTTCCATGATCCAGCAGCTGAAAAAGAACCCGAAGACCATCGTCTTCACCGAGGGCTCCGATCCCCGTATCCTCGAGGCTGCTTCCAGACTTCTGGCAGGTAATTTCCTGACCCCTATCCTTCTGGGCAACGAGGAGGAGATCTACAAGGTTGCTGAGGATGAGGGTTACAATATCCGCGGCGCGAACATCATCGATCCTGAAAAATATGACAGATTTGACGAAGTTGTCGATGCTTTCTGCGAGATCAGAAAGAGCAAAGGCATGACTCCTGAGAAGGCACGCCCCATCATCTCCCAGAGCAACTACTTCGGAACCATGCTGGTCCAGATGGGCATCGCTGACTGCCTGCTTGGCGGTGCGACCTATTCCACCGCTGACACGGTCCGTCCTGCTCTGCAGATCATCAAGACCAAGCCCGGCAACAACATCGTATCTTCCTGCTTCATCCTGGTCCGTCCTTCCGCGACCGGTGAGAACGAAGTCGTGGCCATGGGCGACTGCGCCATCAACATCCATCCCACTGAGGATGACCTGGTAGAGATCTGCGGCGAGACCGCTGAGTGCGCCAAGATCTTCGGCGTCGACCCTCAGGTCGCTTTCCTTTCCTTCTCCACCAACGGTTCCGCCAAGGATCCCGATGTCACCAAGATGCACAACGCGGCTGAGAAGGCCAAGGCCAAATATCCCAACCTTCCCATCGACGGCGAGATGCAGTTCGACGCTGCAGTTTCCCCTGCAGTCGCAAGGACCAAGGTTCCGGACTGGAAGGTCGCAGGCCATGCCAACACCTTCATCTTCCCCGACATCAACGCCGGCAACATCGGCTACAAGATCGCGCAGCGTTTCGGTAACTTCGCCGCTTACGGCCCCATCCTTCTGGGCCTGAACGCTCCCATCAACGACCTGTCCAGAGGCTGCAACGCCCTCGAGGTCTACTCCATGGCGATCATCACCGCAGCACTGGCATAAGCCGGCACGGACGGTTCCCGGATCGTATTGCCGGGAAATGGGTAAGCTCCCTGGCTGATGCGGGATCTGCCTCAGCGCAGGCCTGCTGATGCGGGATTGATCTCATTAAGAGTTGAAAACACCCCTTTCTGTCACTGCGGAAAGGGGTGTTTTTGATGGTGCTGACAGTATTGGCGTTTGCGATGTTGATATTTGCCGTGCCGGCATTTGAAGGAGGCGGGGCTTTCTGACAGACCGCATCGCCTGACCGCGGAGAGAGGTTTTTCAGCAAGGCATTATTCTTCCTCATCCGGACTGCTGTCTCTGTAGGGGATCCTGCGGAAGCGCACTGTGATATTGCCGGCGCTGTCCGATACGCGGTAGCGGACATAATCGCCGTTGACGGAGACCTCTACCTGCCTGGTCAGGTCGCCGTCGAGATTGTCGTAGGCGGCATAACCTTCTTCCTCGTACTCTTCGCCCCGCCGGATAAAATAGCGGTTGTCGCGTGTGAGCATGATGGTGGGCGGTGTCGTATCGGCCTTCGGGTCGGAGGAGCCTGTTTTTTTGTGCGTCAGGCTTCCTGAGAGGAAGGGGAAGAGCAGGAGGGCAAGGAAGAGAGCCGGCAGGACTGCCAGAAGGATGTTTTTGGTCCTGTTGGAAAAACGGGGGAAACCGGGCTGTGGAGCGGGCGCCTGATCAGCAGGGGCGGCGGAGGGCTCCGGAACATAGGATGTCTCGGCGCTCCCCAGGATCGAATAGACATCATCCGGAGCAGATGATTCAGATGTCTCCGCGCTTTCCAGGATGGAAAAGACATCGCCGGGAGCATTTTCCTCTGCGGGTGCGGGAGCTTCGGCTTCCGTCTGCGGGATGTTGTTTGAAATGGATTCCTTCATTATAATACACTCCTGGATAATAACTGGGATTGCATTTCGGGGAGGGTGAATTTTGCTGTTGACGCCCTCATCCTTCTGTGGTATTGTATATCAAAGGTTGCAAAAGGTCTTTTTTTTTTTGCGCGAAAAGCCGGGGCGGCAGGTTCTGCCGGCGGAGTGATCCTTTCCGGACGGACGCGGAAAAAATAAAAAACAACGCATAGAGTTGGAGGTTCGGCATGCGTACAAGGATTACATTATCATGCACCGAGTGCAAGCAGAGAAATTATAACACAACAAAGGATAAGAAGACACACCCTGAGCGTCTCGAGATGAAGAAGTACTGCAGATTCTGCAGAAAGCACACCGTTCACAAAGAGACCAAGTAAGGAGTCATTCATGGCAGCGAAGGAAAAGGATAAGGCGAAGCAGGCAGGAGCCGGCGGCTTTTTCAAAGGCGTCAGGACGGAGTTCGGCAAGATTATCTGGCCCGGACGCGATACCATGGTCAAACAGCTGATCGCGGTCGTCTGTGTGACGGTAGTCGCTGCGCTGCTGATCGCGGTCATAGACTTCGGGGCACAGAATCTGATCGATGTCCTGGTGAAGATCAACGCATGATCGGTTTGATGAGGTAGATGAATGGCAGAGAATAACTTCGATGCAAAGCCTGTGAAAGCAAGACTCAAACCGGGTGCCCTTCCCGGTGTACGTCAGATCAGACGCCCGGATTTCTCGAAGCGCGCAGAGGATATCGAAAAGGCTGAGGAGGCCAGGATGCAGTCGCTTGCCGTCGAGGCAGGGGCTGAAGCCGGTTCCGATGTCCTGGACGGTGCCGCTGCGGAGAGCTTTGCGGATGCGGAGGAGGCGGCTGCGGTCGCGGCTTCACTGGCAGCGCAGGAGGGTGCTTCGGAAGAAGATCAGCTCGATGAGAGCGCGATCACGGATGAGCCGAAATGGTATGTGGCCCATACCTATTCCGGCTATGAAAACAAGGTCAAGATCAATATTGAGAAGACGATCGAGAACCGGCATCTGGAGAACCAGATCTTCGAAGTCCGCGTGCCCATGCACGACACGACCGAGGTCAAGGACGGCAAGAAGAAAAATGTATCCAGAAAGATGTTCCCCGGCTACGTCCTGGTGCGCATGATCATGAATGACGACACCTGGTATGTGGTCCGCAACACGAGGGGCGTCACCGGATTCGTCGGCCCGGGCAGCAAGCCCGTCCCGCTCACGGAAGCGGAGATGAAGCCGCTGGGCATCCGGGTCAAAAACATTTCTGTCGATTTCGAGGTCGGCGACAGCGTGTCCGTCGTCGCGGGAATCTGGAAGGATACCATCGGCATCGTACAGAAGATGGATTACAGCAAGCAGTCCGCCACGATCAACGTGGAGCTCTTCGGGCGCGAGACGCCTGTCGAGATCGGATTTGCCGAGATCCGCAAGTATTCCTGATCCGGCCCGTGCCCGGCACGGCGCGCTGGAGAGGATGCTTTCAGATAAGCAGTTGGAGGGCCGGCGCAACCGGCGGCTCTTTTAACGCAGGCCGGTACCGCATGGACGGCACCGGGAAATCAGTTTTCGTGGGAGCAGCAGCCATGCTGCGCGTACCACAAAGGAGGAAACATGGCTAAGAAAGTAACTGGTTACATCAAATTGCAGATTCCTGCGGGCAAGGCAACTCCCGCTCCCCCTGTAGGTCCTGCGCTTGGTCAGCACGGCGTCAACATCGTGCAGTTCACCAAGGAATTCAATGCGAGAACCGCTGACAAGGGCGACCTCATCATCCCCGTTGTCATCACTGTCTACGCGGACAGAAGCTTCAGCTTCATCACCAAGACTCCTCCGGCAGCAGTTCTGCTGAAGAAGGCCGCTGGCCTCCAGAAGGCTTCCGGTGTCCCGAACAAGGAAAAGGTCGGCTCGGTCACCAAGGATCAGATCAAAGAGATCGCCGAGCTCAAGATGCCCGATCTGAACGCGGCAAGCCTTGAGGCTGCCATGAGCATGATCGCCGGCACGGCCAGAAGCATGGGAATCACTGTAGCGGAATAAGAAATCGCCGATAGGAGGAAACTGATATGAAACATGGTAAGAAGTATACTGAAGCGGCGAAGCTGATCGACCGCGCAGCCGTCTATGAGCCGGCAGAGGCAATCGCGCTGGTCAAGAAGAGCGCGACTGCAAAATTTGATGAGACTGTTGAGATCAATATCCGTACAAGCTGCGACGGACGCCACGCGGATCAGCAGATCCGTGGCGCTGTTGTCCTTCCCGCCGGCACCGGCAAGAAGGTCCGCGTTCTCGTTTTCGCCAAGGGCGCGAAGCTGGACGAGGCACAGGCGGCAGGCGCTGACTATGTCGGCGGCCAGGAGCTCCTTCCCCGCATCCAGAACGACGGATGGCTTGACTTCGACGTTGTTGTTGCAACTCCCGATATGATGAGCGTTGTCGGCCGCCTCGGCCGTATCCTCGGACCCAAGGGCCTGATGCCGAACCCCAAGGCCGGTACCGTCACGATGGATGTCACCAAGGCGATCAACGATATCAAGGCTGGTAAGATCGAGTACAGACTGGACAAGTCCAACATCATCCACTGCCCGATCGGCAAGGCTTCCTTCTCTGAGGAGCAGCTGCTGACCAACTACACCGCCCTGATCGACGCCATCGTCAAGGCAAGACCCGCGGCTGTCAAGGGCCAGTACATCAAGAGCATCTCCCTTGCAACCACCATGGGCCCCGGCGTGAAGGTTGTTTGCAACAGATATTAAAATCCGCACCCCGGAAAAATCAAAAAGCCGCGAAGATGAGCTTGTTCATCTTCGCGGTTCTTTTGATTTTTCCGGGTTGGCCAAGGCGCGAAGCGCCTCGGCCAACCCATGCTTATTGGATGCGGAGCATCCAATAAGAGATGGGGTGCGGATTTGAATATCTGAATTTGGCAGAGGCGGTGCCAAGGCGCGAAGCGCCTCGGCCAACCCATGCTTATTGGATGCGGATTTTTTTAAATTCCCTCTTGACAGGATTCCCGTACAGTGCTAAGTTATATATCGGTTTTCACCCACCGAAGACAGCGGGTGTGTCCCTCCGAACAGGAGAGGGATGCGTAAAGGTAAGGTCCACCCGCCGAGGATGAGTAGTATTTCGAGATAATCCGACATCGGCGCGATCCGGTCAGACCGGAGAGGCACCGCATGACGATCGATCGATATTTTGAGCTCTCTGTCTTCGCGGCAGAGAGTTTTTTTTACTCTCCGTCGGAAAATGCGGCGACAGGTGAACGCCGCAAAGAATCTATAAGGAGGTAAGATAATGGCAAAAGTTGAATTGAAGCAGCCGGTCGTGGATGAGATTTCTGCGAATATCGACGGCGCGCAGGCACTGGTCCTCGTTGACCACAGAGGTCTGACAGTTCAGCAGGATACGGAACTTCGTAAGAAACTCCGTGAGGCCGGTGTTTTCTACAAAGTTTACAAGAACACGATGATGAATTTCGCGTTCAAGGGAACTGCGTTTGAAGGCCTGTCCGACCTGCTCAACGGCCCCAGCGCGATCGCGGTTTCCAAGGAAGACGCTACTGCACCTGCAAGGGTTATCTTTGAGTTTGCAAAGACTGCCAAGAACCTGGAGGTGAAGGGCGGCGTTGTCGATGGCACTGTTCTCGACATCAAGGGCCTTGAGGAAGTTTCCCAGATCCCTTCCAGAGAGATCCTGCTCGGAAGACTGTTTGGCAGCATGCAGTCCCCTGTCTCCAACTTCGCACGCGTCATCAAGCAGATCGCGGAGAAGGACGGCGAAGGCGCTGCACCTGCAGAGGCAGCTGCGGAATAAGATCCGCGCATCGTTTCCGGTCCGCCGGAAGCAAATTCAAAACGGCCTAGCGGCCTGCGTGATGAAAGATCACGATCTTTATCAAAAATTTTTTGTTTATGAATTTAAGGAGGTCATACAATGGCTAAGCTTACTACTGCTGAATTTATCGAAGCGATCAAAGAGCTCTCCGTTCTGGAGCTGAACGAGCTCGTCAAGGCCTGCGAAGAGGAGTTTGGTGTCTCCGCAGCAGCCGGTGTTGTTGTTGCAGCCGGCCCCGCAGCAGCCGCTGAGGAAGAGAAGACCGAGTTTGATGTCGAGCTGACTGACTTCGGCGCACAGAAGATCAAGGTTATCAAGGTTGTCCGTGAGATCACCGGCCTTGGCCTGAAGGAAGCCAAGGAGCTCGTCGAGGGCGCTCCCAAGAACATCAAGGAAGGCGTCTCCAAGGAAGAGGCCGAGTCCATCAAGGCAAAGGTCGAGGAAGTCGGCGCGAAGATCACCCTCAAGTAATCTTCTCTTTATTATCAGGTTTCCCTTCGGGAAACAAAAAATCAGATAGAACGGCGGTCGGCCTCAGGCCGGCCGCTTTTCTGCGCAAAATATTTTAAAAATTGTAACTATTCAGCACCCCCATATTGCAGGTGCTTTGCACCTGCAATCCCGGGCTGACAGAGGCGCTACGCGCCGACAGACCGTTTTACGGTCTGTTGTCTGCCCCGCAGGAATGTGTCTCATTTGTCCAAAATGCAAGCATTTTGTCCTGCATGATGCCCATTCCTGCGGGGTGCTGAACAGATACAAAAATTTTTATTGACTTGAGGCGAATGCAGTAGTAGAATGTTATTCGCATCTTTTTTGCGTGCATTTCTATAGCCTTCAAAATGATATCTCCTGACTGCAAAAGAACCGTGTTTGCGGACTGACCGTGGGAGGTTTTGAGGGGCTGTCTGAAAAGGCCGCCGCAAAAAGCGGCACATCTGCGCCGGACGGATACCGGGAGTCGATCCCGGGACCGGATTCCAGGGGCGCGGAAGCCACCGACAACGCATGAATAACGGGGTGAATTAGATGGAAAAATACAGGATACATCCTACAGGCAGTGGCAAAAATATCCGGATGAGCTATCAGCGTCAGAAGGAAGTTCTGCCGATGCCGAATCTGATCGAGGTTCAGAAGAACTCCTATCAGTGGTTTCGTGACAAGGGCCTTCAGGAAGTATTGGACGACATTTCGCCGATCGAGGATTTCAGCGGTCATCTGAGCCTGACTTTTGCAGGCTACAGTTTTAAGGAAGAGGACGCCAAGTATTCGATCGAGAAGTGCAAAGAGGGAGACCGCACCTATGCTGCGCCTCTGCGCGTGACCGTCCGCCTGTATGACAAGGAAAACAACCGGGAGATCAAGGAGCAGGAGATCTTTATGGGAGACCTGCCCCTGATGACGAAGAACGGAACCTTCGTGATCAACGGCGCGGAGCGCGTCATTGTCAGCCAGCTGGTCCGTTCCCCCGGAATCTATTATGGAATCGACAAGGACAAGTTCGGCAAAAAGCTCTTCTCCTGCACCGTGATCCCCAACCGCGGCGCATGGCTGGAATATGAGACCGACGCCAACGATGTCTTTTATGTGCGTGTGGACAGAACCAGGAAGGTACCGGTGACTGTCCTTGTTCGCGCGCTCGGAATCGGCACGGACGAGGAGATCGTGGACCTGTTCGGCGATGAGCCCAAGCTCCGCGCCAGCTTTGCCAAGGACCCCTCTCACGACTTCGAGTCGGGCCTGCTGGAGCTCTACAAGAAGATCCGTCCCGGCGAGCCTCTCTCTGTGGAGAGCGCGGACAGCCTGATCAATTCCATGTTCTTCGACGCCCGCAGGTATGACCTGGCGAAGGTGGGAAGATATAAATTCAATAAGAAGCTTGCCTTCCGCAGCCGGATCACCGGCCATATCCTCGCCGAGGACGTCGTGGATGAGGCCAACGGCGATATTCTGGGAAGCGCCGGTGACACGGTCACCCGCGAGATGGCGGATGAGATCCAGAACGCCGCGGTTCCCTATGTCTGGATCCGGACGGAGGAGCGCAATGTCAAGGTCCTGTCCAACCTGATGGTGGACCTGACCCATTACGTGGACTGCAATCCCGCTGATTTCGGGATCACAGAGAATGTCTATTATCCCGCCCTGCGCGAGATCCTGGTCCGCTTCCAGGAGAGCGAGGACGCGGAGGCCCTGGGTGATGTCCTCAAGAGGAGTGTCCACGAGCTGGTTCCCAAGCACGTGACCAAGGAGGATATCCTTGCCTCCATCAACTACAATATGCATGTTGAGTACGGGATCGGCACGGACGACGACATCGACCACCTGGGCAACCGCCGTATCCGCAGTGTCGGAGAGCTCCTCCAGAACCAGTACCGCATCGGTCTGTCCAGACTGGAGCGCGTGGTTCGCGAGCGTATGACGACCCACGACTCCTCCGAGGAGATCTCGCCCCAGTCCCTGATCAACATCAAGCCCGTGCAGGCGGCAGTCAAGGAGTTCTTCGGATCCTCCCAGCTGTCCCAGTTCATGGACCAGAACAATCCGCTCGGTGAACTGACCCACAAGCGCCGTTTGTCTGCACTGGGCCCCGGCGGTCTGTCCAGAGACCGCGCCGGTTTCGAGGTCCGTGATGTCCACTACACGCATTACGGCAGAATGTGCCCGATCGAGACCCCTGAAGGTCCCAACATCGGTCTGATTAACTCTCTCGCAAGCTATGCCCGGATCAATCAGTACGGGTTTATTGAGGCGCCCTACAGAAAGGTGGACCAGGATGATCCCAACGGTCCCCGCGTCACGGATGAAGTTGTCTACATGACTGCGGACGAAGAGGATAACTACCACGTCGCGCAGGCGAGCACGGAGCTCGATGAGAACGGCTACTTTGTACACAACAATGTTTCCGGCCGTTACCGCACAGAGACTTCTTCCTATAATAAGAGCGTCTTTGAATATATGGATGTTTCCCCGAGAATGGTCTTCTCCGTGGCGACCTCCCTGGTTCCCTTCCTGCAGAATGATGACGCCAACCGCGCCCTGATGGGCTCCAACATGCAGCGTCAGGCAGTTCCGCTTCTGATGACAGAGGCGCCCGCGGTCGGTACCGGCATGGAGGCCAAGGCGGCCATCGACTCCGGTGTCTGCGTGATCGCGGAGGCGGACGGTGTCGTGACCTTCGTCGACGCCAGAAGGATCGATGTTCTCGAGGATGACGGAAACAGACGCACCTACACGCTGACCAAGTTTGAGCGCAGCAACCAGAGCAACTGCTACAACCAGAAACCCAGTGTCAATACCGGTGAGCACATCGTCAAGGGCCAGGTGATCGCGGACGGTCCCTCCACTTCCAACGGCGAGCTCGCGCTGGGCAAGAACCCCCTGATCGGATTCATGACCTGGGAAGGCTATAACTACGAGGATGCCGTCCTGCTGAGTGAGCGGCTCGTGCGCGACGATGTCTACACATCGGTCCACATCGAGGAGTATGAGTGCGAGGCCCGCGACACCAAGCTGGGACCCGAGGAAATCACCCGCGATGTCCCCGGCGTCGGCGAGGAGGCCCTGAAGGACCTCGACGAGGAAGGCATCATCCGGATCGGTGCGGAGGTCCGCGCCGGTGATATCCTGGTAGGCAAGGTCACCCCCAAGGGTGAGACCGAGCTGACGGCCGAGGAGCGCCTGCTCCGCGCCATCTTCGGCGAGAAGGCCCGCGAGGTGCGCGACACCTCCCTCAAGGTTCCGCACGGCGAGTACGGAATCATCGTGGATACCAAGAAGTTTACCAGAGAGAACGGCGATGAGCTGTCTCCCGGTGTCAATGAATCTGTGCGCATCTATATCGCGCAGAAGAGAAAGATCTCCGTCGGCGACAAGATGGCAGGCCGCCACGGCAACAAGGGTGTCGTCTCCCGTGTTCTGCCGATCGAGGATATGCCCTATCTGCCCAACGGCCGCGCGCTGGATATCGTCCTGAATCCTCTGGGCGTGCCGTCCCGTATGAATATCGGACAGATCCTGGAGATCCACCTCTCCCTGGCGGCGGAAGCCCTGGGCTTCAATGTCGCGACGCCCAACTTTGACGGCGCCAGCCACACGGACATCCAGGATGCCCTGATCATGGCCAACGACTATGTCAACACCGAGTGGGAGGAGTTCGAGGCAAAGTATGCCGATACCCTGGCCCCCGAGATCATGAACTATCTGTACGAGCACCGCGACCACAGGGAGCTGTGGAAGGGCGTTCCGATCACACCGGACGGCAAGGTCTGGCTGCGCGACGGACGTACAGGCGAATATTTCGACAGTCCGGTCACCATCGGACACATGCATTATCTCAAGCTGCACCACCTGGTCGACGACAAGATCCACGCCCGTTCGACCGGTCCTTACTCCCTGGTCACCCAGCAGCCTCTGGGCGGCAAGGCCCAGTTCGGCGGACAGCGTTTCGGAGAAATGGAAGTCTGGGCACTGGAGGCCTACGGCGCTGCCTACACCCTGCAAGAGATCCTGACCGTCAAGTCCGACGATGTCGTCGGCCGCGTCAAGACCTATGAGGCGATCATCAAGGGCGAGAACATCCCCGAGTCCGGTATTCCGGAATCCTTCAAGGTCCTGCTCAAGGAACTGCAGGCACTGGGCCTCGATGTCCGCGTGCTGCAGGAGGACGGGAGCGAAGTGGAGATCTCCGAGGATATCGACTACGGCGATTCCTCCGTCTACAGATTTGAAATGGCAAACAAGCTCGGCAGCTACGGCGGAACAGACGAGGAGACCCTGGGCCGCGCCGGCTTCAGCAGCAAGGAATTCAACGCCAAGAGCGGAAAGCTCGAGGATGCGGAGCCTGTTGCTGTGGCAGCGGCACCTGCACCCGCCGAAGAGGCCGGAGATGATTACGGCGATATGGACAGCTACGAAGAGGAGAGCTTCTAATGTAACTGTTTGCGGAATACACATATACGTCAGCCGACCGGATGCCCTCTGTGCATGTTTTGTGTACGGATGGAGCCGGTCCGGCAGGCGCGGAGTTTGAACGTGAACCGTTACACTTCTGATAATGGAGGAAGAAAATGCCGAATACGAAACAGCAGAACTATCAGCCGGTCACTTTTGATTCGATCAAGATCGGACTTGCCTCTCCGGAGAAGATCCGGGAGTGGTCCTACGGTGAAGTGACAAAGCCGGAGACCATCAACTACAGAACGCTGAAACCGGAGCGGGATGGCCTTTTCTGCGAGAAGATTTTCGGACCGACCAAGGACTGGGAGTGCCACTGCGGAAAATATAAAAAGATCCGCTACAAGGGCGTGATCTGCGACCGCTGCGGCGTCGAGGTCACAAAATCCAGCGTGCGCCGCGAGCGCATGGGCCACATCGAGCTGGCCGCGCCGGTCTCCCACATCTGGTATTTCAAGGGAATCCCCAGCCGCATGGGTCTGATCCTCGATATCTCTCCCAAGGTGCTGGAGAAGGTCCTCTACTTTGCGTCCTACATTGTGCTTGACAAGGGTTCATCCGAACTGGAGTACAAGCAGGTGCTCTCCGAGCGCGAGTACCAGGAGGCACGCGACAAGTGGGGCAGCAGATTCCGCGCCGGCATGGGCGCAGAGGCTGTCAAGGAGCTCCTGCTCGCCATCGATGTCGAAAAAGAATATGAAGAGCTTTCCGCGCAGATGGAGGATGCCTCCGGACAGAAGCGCGCGCGCATCATCAAGCGCATCGAGGTCATCGAGGCCTTCCGCGAATCCGGCAACTCCCCCGCATGGATGATCATGGACTGCATCCCGGTCATCCCTCCGGATCTGCGTCCCATGGTACAGCTGGACGGCGGCCGCTTCGCGACCTCCGACCTCAATGACCTCTACCGCAGGATCATCAACAGAAACAACCGTCTGAAGAGGCTCCTGGAGCTGGGCGCACCGGACATCATCGTCCGCAACGAGAAGCGCATGCTGCAGGAGGCGGTCGACGCCCTGATCGACAACGGCCGCAGAGGCCGCCCGGTCACAGGTCCCGGCAACCGCGCTCTCAAGTCCCTCTCCGATATGCTCAAGGGTAAATCCGGACGTTTCCGTCAGAACCTGCTGGGCAAGCGTGTCGACTACTCCGGCCGAAGCGTTATCGTCGTCGGTCCCGAGCTCAAGATCTATCAGTGCGGTGTTCCCAAGGAAATGGCCCTCGAGCTGTTCAAGCCCTTCGTGATGAAGGAACTGGAGAGCAGGGGCATCTCCCAGAATATCAAGAACGCCAAGAAGCTGGTGGAGAAGGTCGACCCCCAGGTCTGGGATATCCTGGAGGATGTCATCAAAGAGCATCCCGTCATGCTCAACCGCGCGCCTACCCTGCACAGGCTGGGCATCCAGGCCTTTGAGCCGATCCTGGTCGAGGGCAAGGCCATCAAGCTCCATCCCCTGGTTTGTACCGCTTTCAACGCCGACTTCGACGGCGACCAGATGGCAATCCATCTTCCCCTGTCTGTCGAGGCCCAGGCGGAGTGCCGGTTCCTCCTGCTCTCCCCCAACAACCTCCTCAAGCCGTCCGACGGCGGCCCGGTGGCAGTTCCTTCCCAGGATATGGTTCTCGGAATCTACTACTTGACCCAGGAGCGCGACGGCGAGCCCGGAGAAGGCAAATATTTCCGCAACATGAGCGAGGCCATCCTCGCCTATGAAAACCACTACATCACCCTTCATACCAAGATCAACGTCCGCATGTCCAGACAGAATGCGGAGGGCGAGACCGTCACAGGCGTGATCGCCACGACCCTGGGCCGCCTTCTCTTCAACGAGATCCTGCCCCAGGATCTGGGCTTTGTCGACAGGTCCGTGCCGGAGAACTTCCTCAAGCTGGAGGTCGACTTCCTGGTCAAGAAAAAAGACCTCAAGAAGATCCTGCAGAGGATCATCGACACCCACGGAACCTTCGCGACCGCAGAGGTCCTCGACCTGATCAAGGCCATGGGCTACAAGTACTCCACGATTGCGGCCATGACCGTCTCCATTGCGGACATCACCGTTCCCGCCCAGAAGAAGGACCTTCTGGAGGAGGCGCAGAACACGGTCGACAAGATCTCCAAAAACTTCCGCCGCGGCCTGATCACGGAGGAGGAGCGCTACAGAGCAGTCGTCGACACCTGGACCCAGATCGATAACAGGCTGACCACAGCCCTGCTCGACAGCCTTGACAAGTACAACAATATCTTCATGATGGCCGATTCCGGTGCCCGAGGCTCCAACCAGCAGATCAAGCAGCTGGCCGGCATGCGAGGCCTGATGGCCGATACCACCGGCCGCACCATCGAGCTGCCCATCAAGTCCAACTTCCGCGAAGGTCTGGACGTTCTGGAGTACTTCATGTCCGCACACGGCGCCCGCAAGGGTCTGTCCGACACGGCCCTGCGTACAGCTGACTCAGGTTACCTGACCCGCCGAATGGTCGATGTCTCCCAGGAGCTGATCATCCGCGAGGTGGACTGCTGCGAGGGCAGGGAAGCGGTTCCCGGCATGTCCGTCAAGGCGTTCATGGACGGCAAGGAGACCATCGAGGGACTGCAGGACCGTATCACCGGCCGTGTGTCCTGCGAGGATATCTACGATAACGACGGCAACCTGATCGTCAAGAAGAACCACATGATCACACCCGCCCGCGCGACGAAGATCATGGCCAAGGGCGCGACCAGAGTCAAGATCCGCACGATCCTGACCTGCCGTTCCCACTCCGGTATCTGTGCCAAGTGCTACGGCGCCAACATGGCGACCGGCGAGATGGTCCAGGTCGGTGAGGCGGTCGGTATCATCGCGGCCCAGTCCATCGGTGAGCCCGGTACACAGCTGACCATGCGTACCTTCCACACCGGCGGTGTCGCGGGCGGCGATATCACACAGGGTCTTCCCCGTGTCGAGGAGCTGTTCGAGGCCAGAAAGCCCAAGGGACTCGCGATCATTTCCGAGTTCGGCGGCACGGTCACGGTCCGCGACAACAAGAAGAGCCGCGAAGTCATCGTCACCGATGACGAGACCGGCGAATCCAAGGAATATCCGATCCCTTACGGTTCCCGTATCAAGGTCATCGACGGTATGAGCATCGAAGCCGGCGATGAGCTGACGGAAGGCAGTATCAACCCGCACGATCTGCTCAAGATCAAGGGCATCCGCGCAGTCCAGAACTATCTGCTGCAGGAGGTCCAGCGTGTCTACCGCCTCCAGGGCGTTGACATCTGCGACAAGCACATCGAGGTCATCGTCCGTCAGATGCTCAAGAAGATCCGCATCGAAAACAGCGGCGACACCAGCTTCCTGCCCGGAAGCCTGGTCGATGTCCTGGACTTCGAGGAAGAGAATGAGCGCCTGATCCAGCAGGCCGGCGTTCCCGCGGAAGGCAAACAGGTCATCCTCGGAATTACCAAGGCCGCGCTGGCGACCAACTCCTTCCTGTCGGCAGCATCCTTCCAGGAGACCACCAAGGTCCTGACGGATGCGGCGATCCACGGCAGAACGGATCCCCTGATCGGTCTGAAGGAGAACGTCATCATCGGTAAGCTGATTCCCGCAGGTACCGGTATGAAGCGCTATCGCTCGACCCGCCTGAGCACAGATGCCCGCATCCGCGCGCAGGCAGCCCTCGCCGCAAAGCGGGAGGAGGAGCTCAACGCCGAGGAGATCGCCTCCATGATGGCGGCGCACGCAGCCGGTGAAGAAGTTCATCCGGAAGCTGCCGATCTGACAGAAACCGCAGACGGGACCGCGGAGACGGCGGTATCTCAGGAGAACGCATTCTTCGACCAGATGGAAGAGGATGCGGCCGCAGACCTCAATGATATTCCCGAGCCCGATGCCGAGGATCTCGTGGAAATGGAAGAGGAGATGGAGGCGGAAGCCGAGGAAGCTGTCGAAGAGGCGGCTGAGTCCGAGGAAGAAGTCGAGATCATCGAGGAAATCTGATCATTTGAAACAAACGGGATCCACCCGCCCGGCGCAGGCCGGGCGGGGCTGACAGGACGCTTTGATCACCTGCCGCAGGAACACAGGCCAGGTGGAACGTAAGATCTGCGGCAGCGCCTGGATGCGAGGCGGGTGAAATAAGCAGCGTGTGGCTGTTATTTCGAACAAAAATATTTGTTGACAAGCATAATCGCTGTGCGTATAATGCAAAGGTGTGGCTCCGGCCACACCTTTTCCTGTTGCGGAATTTTTCGGGGGAACGGAACTGATCCCACTTAAAAGCTCCGGAAGTCCGGAAAGAGAAGGACTGCATGCGTTCTGCTGCAGGCCGTCCGCGCGGACAGGAAAAAAGAACCAGCTGTATAACCCTGTACAGCGCAAAATCTTACAAGGAGGTGAAATAGAATGCCAACATTTAACCAGCTCGTTAGAAAGGGTCGTGAGACATCTGTCAAGAAGTCCACAGCGCCGGCACTG
>CACZIO010000050.1 GCA_902781215.1 uncultured Lachnospiraceae bacterium | reverse complement strand
TGTATGCGGTAATCCCTGTTATTGTGATTTTTGGCAAATCAAGTATACAGGTAAATCCACGTTGCTACAAATGTGGGGTCACTTCATATTATCTAAAAGAAGGACTTTATTTCAGTACCGTATGAGCCGAAGGATGTTTAGTGTTGTGAGAGCAATTACTAATTATTGAAATGTATGGTAATCAAATGGACAAAAAAGAAATAATAACAACAAACAATAATCCTGAATACGATCGATTGCTGATGAGTGTAGGTACAGCTCTTGAACAAGGACGTCAGCAGACGGTCTATGCTGTGAATTCTGCGATGGTCCATACTTACTGGGAAATCGGCAGACAGATCGTGGAGTATGAACAGCATGGGAGCGAAAAGGCCGAATATGGATCTGGACTCCTGAATCAGCTCTCGAATGATCTTACCATTCGATACGGAAACGGATTCAGCCTGAGCAACATCAATAAAATGCGAAAAATGTATTTGACCTATCCAATTTTGCAGACAGTGTCTGCAAAATTGACATGGAGCCATTACGTTGAACTTCTGAAAATCGATGATCCGCTTGAGCGCTCTTTTTATGAAAAAGAATGCGAAGAGGAGCATTGGGGTGTTCGTGAACTGAAGCGGCAGATGAAGAGTATGCTTTTCCATCGGCTGGCACTCAGCACCGATAAACAGGAAGTTCTGAAGCTGGCATCTGAAGGACAGATCATAGAGAAGCCTGAAGACATTTTGAAGGAACCGTATGTTTTTGAATTTACTGGCCTGCCGCAGTTGCCTGTGTACGAGGAAGGAGATCTGGAAGAAGCACTTGTCAACAACCTGAGTTTATTCTTTCTGGAACTTGGAAAAGGTTTTACCTATGTAGGACGACAGCAGAAAATGGTCATCGACGGAAGAACATATAAGGTCGATCTGGTATTCTATCATCGAATCCTGAAGTGCTTTGTTCTGATTGACCTGAAACGGGGAGAAGTCCAGCATGAGGATATCGGACAGATGAATTTCTATCTGAATTACTACCGTGAGGAGATGAATACAGAAGGAGACACCGAACCAATCGGCATTATTCTTGGCGCTTATCAGGATAAACTGGTTATGCATTATGCACTACAGAATATCACCAATCAGGTTTTTGTAAGCAGATATCAGTTGTATCTGCCGAACCGTGAGCAATTGGAGTCGGAATTCAGAAGATTTATGCGTAGCTAAGAGGATACGGAGTAAAGCATTAGATTTTACTGACGCAAAATATGCGACTGTTGAGGTAGTACAATCAAAATTCAGTTGATACAGTGTTTTTCGCTCTCAGATGTTTGTGCCGCGAGACGACCCAAACATCTTGTGATCCTTCACCGTTTGGCGCTTGCGAAGCATGTGCAGCCTCCGCGAAAACGCCTCATACACATGCAGAGCATGTGGTGCCGCCCTGGCGAGCGGCATGGTTGGAAAGAAATGGAAAACTCTATGAATACGATCAACCATGATACCCATCTGATTAATCTCCGGAATATAGACGACCTGTGCTGTCTGGCCCTGCTCTTTGCGGGCGGCGGTATCGCCGGGTGGATCTACGAGATGCTCTTTTACCGCATCAATGACGGCATGTTCGTGCAGCGCGGCCAGGGTCTCGGCCCCTGGCTGCCGATCTACGGATTCGGCTCGGTCTTCATCTGCCTCATCGCGGAATATTTCCGCAGGTCCAAAGTCCTCGTCTTTCTGGTCAGCGCATTAGTCAGCGGCGTCCTGGAATATCTGACTGGCTGGACCCTCTTTCACCTGTTTGACGGACTCCGGCTCTGGGATTACAATACAGAAATCTGGAATTGGGGAAACATCGGCGGATATATCTGTCTGCGGTCTATCCTGCTCTTCGCCTTTGCCGGCGTCTTCCTGACCTTCATAGCCCTGCCTGTGGTGCAGGACATGGCGGACCGGATTCCTCGAAGAGTATTCCGGATCATCTGTCTTGTTCCTGCCGCCCTGTTCCTCGTCGACATCCTGGGCGGATATATCCTGCGGATCTGGTAGAGATCCTGCTGTGATGAGGAAGATACTGTCCTTCCGGGTATCCCGCGTTTGGTTTGCAGGGTGCGGGAGTAGGACGCCGCATGCCGGGCATCCATCACATCGTTCGGCTGCAGAGGCAGACGGGTCGAAAGGGGGACTCCGCTGATGAAACACAAAGTTAAAGTGAAGGTTCCTGTGAAAAAACGAGGGCTGTTCGGGATAAAGAAAACCGTCATGGAGACCCGTACGATCGAGGTGGACCACAAGACCTATAAAAAGATGATGAAGGAACGGAAAAACCGCCCCTACAGCCTGGAGGAGATGATGTTTTATGACTGGATCTTTGAGGACTGGTAGACGGCAGCGGCTCGCTGTCACGCAAAGGCTGCTGAGGCTGCCGGCCAGGACTCGGTGAAACCGGGGCTGATGAGTTACAATGAAACCGGACTGATTGAGACACTATGAAACCGGGACAAAGTACAGGAGGGTTGCAGATACTTGGAAGAACAAAAGCCATTGGAAGAAGAGAAATACACAACAATGATCGCGAATTACCACACCCACACCTGGAGATGTAATCACGCCTATGACACGGAGCGGGAGTATGTGGAGACAGCGATCGGGCGCGGCCTGAAGATCCTGGGCTTTTCGGACCATACACCGCAGGTCTTTCCAAACGGATATGTGTGCGGGGAGAAGATGCTTCCCTCCCAGCTGGAGGATTATGTCGATACTGTCCTGCGTCTGAAGGACGAATACAAAGATGACATTGAGATCCACCTGGGGCTGGAGACAGAATACTATCCGGAGCTGTGGGAGGACCTGCTCCGGCTCATGGAACCCTATCCCATCGAATACCACCTGCTGGGACAGCATTATATCCGCAATGAATATGAGGGTGACCGCTACAACGGCAGGCCCGGGCACGGCGAGGCAGACCTGCGCAGGTACTGCAGCCAATGCATGGAGGCCCTGGAGACCGGGATGTTCCTCTATTTCGCCCACCCGGACCTCATCAATTACAGCGGTAATCCGGACCTCTATAAGGAGGAGATGACGAAACTCTGCCGGTTCTGCAGGCAGCGGGATATCCCGCTGGAGATCAACCTCCTGGGTGTGCGCGAGGACAGAAACTATCCCAATGATGTGTTCTGGGAAATTGCCGCCCGCGAGGGAAATATGGTGATCTACGGGTCGGACGCGCATCGCGCGGACCATGTCTGCTCTCCGGATGTCATCCACAAGGCAGACCGGTTCCGTGAGAGGATGGGGATCCCGCGGGACCGTCTGCTCATGCAGCTGCCGCTGTGAGAAAATCAAGCCACAAGCCCACACGGAAAGCAAGAGGGGCCCGATGGCGAAGATGGATGAGTCAAACCGAATCGGCAAACCCGCACGAAAAGCAGGGGGACACGAAATAAATGGGAATTGAAAACAGGGATCGCTGTGCTGATCCGCAGAGGATCCGCCTCGCTGCGCTGGATATGGACGGAACGCTTCTCAGGGCGGACAAAACACTTCATCCGGAGACGGAGGGGGATCTCGCCGGTGCGAAAGCTTCCGGGATCGAGCCGGTCCTCTGTACAGGACGTGCGCCGCTGGAGCTGTATGAATACGTCCGGGAACTGCCTTCGGTCCGCTACGGCATCTGCATCAGCGGCGCCCTGGTCTACGATTTTCGAGACAGGCGGACCATCTATGAGAATCCGGTCAGCACCAGGTGGATTCCCTTTCTGAATGACATCGCGGACCGCTATGATGCCATGCTGCATTTCCTGACACCTGACCGGTCGATCATCAGAAAGGGTATGATCGCGCGAATGGCGGACTTTGAGATGGGCGCTTACCAGCCTATGTACCGGAGGATCGCGACAGAGGTCCCGGACATGGTGGAGGAAGGAAAAAACCGCAGGGATATTTTTAAAGTGAATATTTATTTCCGCAGTGTACCGGACCGTGATCAGGCCCGCGGCGATGTGTTTGCGAAACTGCGCAGTGCGCAGTGCCTGCCGGGATCAGAGGAGAATCTGATTGGAGCAGATACTTCTGATGCATCCCTCCCGCTCACTGTAGTGCGGGGAGAGAATACTACGCTGGAGATCACAAGTGCCGGTGTCGACAAGGCAGAGGGCATGCGGATCCTCGCGCAGTATCTGAATATCCCGATGTCAGAGACCATGAGCATCGGTGATTCGGAAAATGACCTGACTGCGCTGCAGGCGGCAGCTGTTTCCGTCGCCATGGGAAATGCGGACGAAAAGATCCGCGCACTGTGTGACTGCGTGACGGAGGACAATGACCACAATGGTGTGGGCCTTGCATTGCGGAGATATCTTTTTTCAGGAAAAACGCTTAACTGAACGGCAGAGAAGCATTTGTTGGCGATAGCTTGCGCACTTACGTGCTCCGGCATGGTCGGAAGAGAGGAGATAATTATGTATGCACTTGTCACCGGCGCGAGCGCCGGGATCGGAATGGAAATTGCAAGATACCTGGGAAAACTGGGCTATGACCTCATTTTGACGGCGCGCAGCGAGGAAAAACTCCGGCACGTCCGCGCAGGGATCCTGAAACGGTATCCGGGGCGCACGATCCTCGTGATCCCGGCAGACCTGTCACAGCGCGAGGAGTGTTTCCGGCTCTACCAGGAGGTATGTGAACAGGCAGGCAGGGAAAATATCGAATTTGTCGTCAACAATGCGGGGCGGGGTGTCTACGGACTCTTCCTGGAGACAGACCTGGAGCAGGAACTGAACCTGATCGACCTGAACGTGACGGCTGTCCATATCCTGAGCAAGCTCTTTCTGCGCGACCTTGTGGAGAACGGTCACGGTGTGCTCCTCAATGTCGGCTCCTGCGCGGGATTCATGGCAGGTCCGACCTTCTCCAGCTACTACGCGTCCAAGAGCTATGTGGTCCGCCTGACGGAGGCAATCCACGAGGAACTTCGCCGGGCCAAGAGTCCCGTAAAGGTCAGCTGCCTCTGCCCCGGGCCTACGGCGACCGCCTTCAACGACAATTCCGGGGTCAAGGTCTCCGGTAAGCAGATTCCTACCCCGCAGGCAGCCAGAGAGGGCGTGGACGGCGCCCTGGCAGGGAAGATGATCGTGATCCCCGGGCGCAAGATGCCCTTTGTCGTCGGCGCTTCCCGCCTGATGGGCGAGCACCTGTCGACCATGATCAATTACAGTCTGCAGGTGAAGAAAGCGGGAAAATAAGATCGGGAAAAGGCAGAGTTCTGCGGAATAACAGACATCAGAAAGGCACAAAGTGACAACATGAAAGGTACTGTAGAAATCCGGACAAAGCGTCTCCTGTTGCGCAGGCACAGGATGGAGGACGCCGCTGTCCTCCGCAGATATTTTGGCGCGGATGAAAAAATGTACGAGTATTCCGGCTGGAATCCCTACAAAACAGAGGAGATGGCTGCGGCGTTTGTGCAGCGCTTTCTGGAAAGCTATCAGGATCCGTCCTTCTACGGATGGGCGATCGAACTGGCCGATAATCCGCCCGGGCGAAAGGAAGGGCTGACTGCTGCGGATGGGGCCTGTGATCATCATTCGGAGGGGCTGATAGGTACGATCGGCGCTTATGATTACCACCCGGGAGGTGCCGGTGCAGAGGAGTCGATTGAAGTGGGTCTGAGCATCCGACGGGACTTCTGGGGACGGGGATTTGCCCGGGAGGCCCTTCAGGCTGTCCTGACCTATCTGACGGAAGAGGAAGGGATCTGCTGTGTGACCGCATGGAGCGCAGCGGACAACATCGGGTCCCGCAGGGCTATGGAACATGCCGGCATGCGGCAGACCTTTTTTGAACAGGGTGCTCTGAAGGTTGGCAGTCATATCTATGACAGGGTGACCTACGAATACCGGATCCCTGTAGACCTGACCTTTAAGGTGAAGGGCGGCACATTCAATTACCGGGTCGGCGCGGTCATTATCCACAATGGAAAGCTTCTTCTGATGAAGAATGCGGAGGAACCCTATTATTACACAGTCGGCGGCCGGGTCCGTTTCAATGAGACCACAGAGGAGACCGTTGTCCGCGAGGTGCGCGAGGAAATCGGGGTCTCTCTGAAAATTGACCGCTTCCTCTTCTTCCAGGAACAGTTTTTTGACGGCAAGGTGACCGGGACCCACATCCACGAGCTTGGGGTTTACTACCTCATGAAGGACAGTCCGGACCTGGAGAATCTTGAGTGCCATTCCGTCACGGCGCGCGGGGTCGCGGAGGAACTCTGCTGGGTCCCGCTGGAGGAGACAGGCAAGTACTATATTGTTCCGGAGTCCGTGGCGCAGAGACTGCGTGATCTTCCGGACCACGCCGAGCACCTCATTGAGATTGACGAGAGGTGACGCAGGATTGTACGCGAAAACAGCCGCAGAGGGAAACCTGTGCGGAGACGGGAAATACCCAATACCCTTCCGGCCTCGCCGTGATCGATTCGGACGGCAGGAAACCTGCACGGATACGGGAAATAACGGAAGCCGGATCATTGATGGATGAAAAACCTGCGTTGCTGTCGGAACAACGGGAGAAGCAAAATATAAAATGAAAAAACTGAAGATCACTTTCAACGCACCGGTCACACTGACCTTTGTCTTTCTGGCGCTGGCCGCTCTGGTGGCCGGAACACTGAGCGGCGGCATGATCACACAGCTGCTCTTCATGACCTGGCATTCGTCCATGCTCAACCCCCTGACCTGGCTGCGTTTCTTTACACATGTACTGGGCCACGCAGGCTGGGAGCACTATGTCGGCAACATGTCCTATATCCTGCTCCTGGGTCCCATGCTTGAGGAAAAATACGGGTCAGACAAGATCCTGGAGGTCATCGGGATCACGGCGCTGATCACAGGTCTGATCAACTATATCTTTTTCCCTGCCAGCGCCCTTTGCGGGGCCAGCGGCGTTGTCTTTGCCTTCATCCTCCTGACCTCATTTACAAACTTTCATCAAGGGGAGATCCCGCTCACTTTTATCCTGGTGGCGGTCGTCTTCATCGGCCAGCAGGTGGCGGAGGGAATACTTGTCGCAGACAATGTTTCCCAGCTTACCCATATCATCGGGGGACTGGTCGGCGCGGCAGCCGGCTATGCTCTGAGCGGGAGAAGATGAAGAAAATGACACTGACATCAGTGGCTGAACGCAATCCGGGCATAAGAAAATGACGTCCGTCCACGCAGAAGGCGGCGTGCCGGACAGAAAAAAGACGGCAGTGGTCGATTTGATTTTGATCCGGCTCGATTATGATCAAAGGTATGACAGCAGGAACAGGAGGCAGAGAGGCATATGAAAAATCGCTTGCAGAAGATTGGCACGCACACCTGGATCTTTCCGCTGGAATCTGCGAAGGACAGGCCTAATCTGGGATATGTGCTCGGAAAAGAGACCGCCCTTGCCATTGACGCGGGGCACTCATCGTCTCATGTGGAGGACTTTTATCGCGCTCTGGAGGCAGAGGGCCTTCCGCTTCCGGACCTGACCGTGATCACCCACTGGCACTGGGACCATACCTTCGGCATGCATGCCGTCCATGGGAAAACACTGGCCCGCCCGGAGACCAATCAGCAGCTTCTGGAAATCCAAAAGAAGATGGCGGGCAACCCCGGATACGGCAAAAAGTTTCTGCGGAGTGACCCCTGCATCATCCGGGAATATGCGGGCGGTGTCCCCCTCATCGTTGTCCCCGCAGACGAAGAACTGACCGGGGACAGAACACTTGACCTTGGGGATGTGGCGGTAGAGCTGCACTATGCGGAGTCTCCGCACACGGATGATGCCCTGCTGGTCTATGTGCCGGACGACAAAGTCCTGTTTGTCGGAGACGCCCAGCTGGGGGAGTTTCCGACATGGTTTATGAATCCGGACAAGAGCGCGGCATTGAAACGCCAGGTCATGTCTTATGATGTCAGGACTGTCATTGACGGGCACTGGAGATCCTATACAAAGGCGGAATATCTGGAGGAACTGTATTGAAAGAGGACCGGACCATCGCGTATTATGATGATCATGCGCAGCAATTTACAACGGATACACTGGATGTCGTTTTTACGGACATTCAGGATCGTTTTCTGGCACAGCTACAGCCCGGCTCCCTGATCCTTGATTTTGGATGTGGACCGGGGCGGGACAGCCGGTATTTTCTGCAGAAGGGATACCGCGTGGAGGCCTGTGACGGTTCGGCGAAAATGGTACGGACAGCCTCAGAAAACACCGGACTGCCTGTCAGGCAGATGCTCTTTTCTGAACTGAATGAGACAGCCCGTTATGACGGGATCTTTGCCTGCGCTTCCATCCTGCATGTACCATCTGCTGATCTGCCGGATGTCTTCTGCCGGATGAGAGAGGCGGTAAAGCCGGGCGGAATCCTGTATGTGTCCTTCAAGTATGGCGATTTTGAGGGAATACGAAACGGCAGGTATTTTACGGATCTTAAGGAGGATACTCTGAAGAGTCTGCTGCAGGATGCAGGCGGGCTCCGGATCACAGAACAGTGGATCACCGGGGATGTGAGACCGGGCAGGGAAGAGGAAAAGTGGCTGAATGTCCTGTTGAAAAAGAGTAAATAAACACAGTTCGCGACCTGGATAAGATCCTCATAGTTACGGACAACAATATCTTTCCATCGATTCAACACACAACGCGAAGATTCCCCAATCTCTCTAGCGGGGGAGGGATGGATCGAACATATAATACCAGCAAACAGGAGGAAGACATGAACGAAATTATCAAAGCTATGGAAGAACGCAGAAGCATCCGCAAGTTCAAAGCGGATATGCCGTCCAAGGCGGACATCGAGCAGATTCTGGAGGCAGGGACCTATGCCGCAAGCGGTATGGGAAAGCAGGGCGTTATCACGATCGCAGTGACCAATAAGGAAATCCGCGATAAGCTCGCTGTGGACAACTGCAGGATTGGAGGCTGGAAGGAAGGCTTCGACCCCTTCTACGGGGCGCCTGTCGTTGTGATCGTACTGGCAAAGAAGGACGTCTTCACACATGTCTATGACGGAAGTCTTGTGATGGGAAACCTGATGCTGGCGGCACATTCCCTCGGCCTCGGCAGTATCTGGATCCACCGCGCAAAGGAAGAGTTCGAGATGGATGAATACAAAAACTTCCTGAAGGATCTGGGCATCGAGGGAGAATGGGAAGGAATCGGCCACTGCGCGATCGGCTATGTCGACGGCGATCAGCCTGAGGCTGCGCCCCGTGCGGCAAACCGTATTTTCTTCGTCGAATAAGACACCCGCCGGAAAATGTAAGGAGAGACGGGAACTGAGCAAAGAATTCCACTCTGACAAAACCGGAGCGGAAAAAGCAAACAGGAGCGTGCGCAGGCAGGCCTGCGCACGCCCCATCTGGTTCCTCTGATTCCTTTCATCGGATTCCGGCTTCCTCCCTCTTATACACTGAAATGTGCTGTGGTCTGATACTCACAGAGGAAGTTGTAAAATCTGCGTGTCCGGAGATCGGCAGTGAGACCATACCCGGGCCCGCAGCCTGTCAGATGGCAATGCAGACGATAAACCTGAGAAGGAAAGGAACAGAAAAAAACATGATCTACAGAGACTTTCAGGGAATGAAGCTTTCAGCGCTTGGATTTGGCGCTATGAGACTGCCGGTGATTGACGGTGATGATGCAAGAATTGACGAGCCTGCAGCGTTGCACATGGTGGACATCGCCATGGAGAACGGGATCAATTACTATGATACAGCCTGGGGCTATCATGGAGAGAACTCCGAGCTGGTCATGGGAAGAGCGCTGGCATGTTATCCGAGAGAGAAATTTTATGTCGCTACGAAGTTCCCCGGCTACGACCCGTCAAACTGGGGAAAGGTGGAGGAGATTTTTGAGCGTCAGCTGGATAAGCTGGGCGTCGACTATTTCGATTTTTACCTCTTCCACAATGTCTGTGAAATGAATATTGACGCCTACCTGGATGACGAGAAGTACGGGATCTACAGCTATCTGATGAAGCAGAAAGAGAACGGCCGGATCCGTCATCTGGGCTTCTCCTGCCACGGCAGCATAGATGTCCTGAAACGCTTCCTGGCAGCGTATGGAAAAGATATGGAATTTTGCCAGATCCAGCTCAATTACCTGGACTGGACCTTCCAGAATGGCAGAGAAAAGGTGGATCTGCTCAGTGAGCACGGCATTCCGGTCTGGGTCATGGAGCCGCTGCGCGGCGGAAGACTTGCCAGGCTCCAGCCGGAATACGAAGAAGAACTGAAGGCGCTCCGCCCGGATGAGGAGATCCCTGCCTGGGCATTCCGTTTCCTTCAGAGCATTCCCGCTGTCACCATGATCCTGTCCGGCATGTCCAATGAGGATCAGCTGAGAAAGAACCTGGTGACATTTTCGGAGGACAGGAAGCTGAACGAGGCGGAGATGACTTCATTGCTCGGAATCGCCGACAAGATGCTGTCTGTTGGCACAGTCCCCTGCACGGCCTGCCACTACTGTGTGAGCCACTGTCCACAGGAGCTGGATATCCCCAGCCTCCTGGCTCTCTACAATGAGCACGCGTTTACGGGCGGCGGCTTCATTGCACCGATGGCACTGGGTGCTCTTCCGGATGAAAAGAAGCCTCAGGCATGCCTGCAGTGCAGAAGCTGTGAGCAGGTATGTCCCCAGCAGATTAAAATCTCCGAGGTTCTGGCTGATTTTTCAGACAGACTCGGGGGCTGATGAATAGATAGAAGACTCGATTCCGGTTCACCAATCCCCGCGCCAACAGACGAATCTCCGCTGACGGAAAAAACATAGCAATTCCGGTTTTTCAGTCTGTGAAGTCTACAATAAGGGCGTAGGGATCCGCTGCAAAAGCGGCGGCATTCAGAGGAGGAATATATGGATGTCAGAGAAGCGGTCCGGGCACGCCACAGTGTCCGCAAGTACAAAGATACCCCGATCCCGGACGGACTGGTCGATGAACTGAATACCCTGATTCGTTCCTGTAACGAGGAGAGCGGCCTGCATCTGCAACTGATCCTGGATGATCCGGAGTGTTTCAACACGCTTCTCAATCACTATGGATGGTTTTCCAATGTGCGGCATTATATTGCGGTCGCCGGGCCGAAAGCCCTGCCGGATCTGGAGGAGAGGGGCGGATATTACGGGCAGAAGCTTGTCATTGCCGCCCAGCAGGCGGGGCTCAACACCTGCTGGGTCGCCGGAACCTATAAGAAGGGCAAGTGCAAAGCGGAGCTGCGCGAAGGAGAGGAGCTTGTCTGTGTCATTGCCATCGGCTATGGAGAAAACGAAGGGAAAAAGCACAAGTCAAAAGCTCTTTCCAGGCTTTGCTCTGTTCCGGAGGATGAGATGCCCGGATGGTTCAGGAACGGCGTCAAGGCGGCCATGATGGCACCCACCGCCATGAACCAGCAGAAATTCCACATTTCGCTGGAGGACGGGGAGGCGGTGATCACAGCAGGGAAAGGTCCCATGACGCTGATCGACCTCGGAATTGTGAAATACAATTTCGAAGTGATCTCCGGGCACCGCTGCAGGTGATCGTTATGCGGCACCGCATGTATAAACTGTAGTGAACAGGGAATGTGCGGTCAATTTCAATATCTGATAAGGACAATAACGAATATAGGCGGTTCCTGCCGGCTCAATCTGAGCCGGCAGGAACCGCCTTTTTTGATGGAGTGATACTCCGTATCAGCATAAATGCAGAAAATCCATTGACTGGGTGAAAAGTGATGAAACCGGTGCTCCGCAGGGACCATAGAACCGTCCCCGTGGTCCCTCACGAAAGAATAAACAATGCATAAATACTCATTTAAATGTGCATATCTATACATTCGTACATGGCGAATATGAGAGCTATCTGGCAAAATATACAAGGTATGCTTATATATAAGCATATATGATACCTGCGGGTTCCGCGGGAGAGCAGGAAAGACTTACGTAAGGAGGGGAAAACTTATGCTTAAGAAGAGAAAAATCGCCATCATCGGTCTGGGACATGTCGGGACGCACTGTGCGTACGCACTGGCGCTGAGCGGGCTGGTGGATGAGCTGGTTTTTGTTGATAAGAAGGAGGCAAAGCTGCGCAGCGAGGTGCAGGACATACGCGACGCCATCGCCAACTGCCCGCACACTGTTGTGGTGAATTCAGCCAATTATGACGAGCTGGCGGATGTAGATATCATCGTGAATGCGATCGGCAAGATCGAACTTCTGGCGACGCCCAATCACGATCGTCTGGATGAAATGAATTTTACGATCCCGCAGGTGACGGACTATGTGCCGAAGGTGATCGCGGGCGGCTTCAACGGTCTCTGGATCAATATCACCAATCCCTGCGATGTGGTGACAGGCCAGATCGCAAGGCTCTCCGGGCTTCCGCGCGGGCATGTGTTCGGCACAGGCACGGGACTCGATACGGCACGCCTCAAAAATATTCTCTTTCAGCAGACAGGTGTTGCCCACAATTCCATTTCCGGCTGCATGATGGGTGAGCACGGCAATTCCATTATGATCCCCTGGTCGCAGATCTCCTTTGGCGGCCAGCCCCTGGCGGATCTGGCCAAAAAGGACAGCAGGTTTGTCTTTGACAATGACGCGGTCAAGAAGCAGGCAGTCGCTAATGCATGGGTGACGGTCGACGGCAAGGGCTGCACGGAGTATGGAATCTGCACGACGCTCTGCCGCCTGGTCGCTGCGATCCTGCACGACGAGAAGGCGATCCTGCCGGTCAGCACGCTGCTGGACGGCGAGTACGGCGAGCACGGCGTCTATGTGGGCGTTCCGGCGGTCATCGGCGCGGACGGTGTGGAGCAGATCGTGGAGTATGACCTGCCCGAGGATGAGATGGAAGCCTTCCACACCTGCTGTGAGGACGTGCGCCAGAATATGAAACTGCATCCGCAGATCCTGCAGTGAGACACAGGTGTGACTCCTGTTGTGCAGGATTGATTGCATGTATGCAAGCTTGATTTTTGGCATGCGGGATTATCCGCGTGTATGCAGGCCGGATCGCCAGTGCACAGGATCATCCGCGTGTATGCAAATTGTGTAAAGTTATTTGTTTTATAAACGGCAGGGCAGCAGTGCTATGCCCGGGCTGTAAAGGGGAAAATGAACGGCCGAAGGGGAAGAATCCACGGCTGTAACGGAAAGGGGACTGTATGCTCAGCTTTATTCTTGCGATCAGTCCGATCGTGATCGTACTGGTCGGCATCATGGCATTTCGGATGTCGGCCTCCAAAATTGCGCCCATTGCGCTCCTGTGGGGAATGTTCCTTGCACTGACGTATTTCAATATCAACGGGCTCACACTCCAGGAAAACATTGCCGTTCTCGACGCGAATGTCTGGAAGGGACTCAAGGAAGGCTTCAAGATCGTGGTCATGATCTTCGGCGCCTTCACCATTCTGAACGCACTGAAGATGACCGGCGCCATCGAGGATGTCAAGGCTGCGATCACGCAGTTCTCCGGCAGGGACCGACGTGTCCAGTTGATCATCATCGGTGTCTTCGTGCCGATCTTTCTGGAGGGCGCGGCGGGTGCCGGCGCTCCGGCGGCCCTGACAGCTCCCTTCCTGACAGCGCTGGGCTTTGATCCGATCACGGCGATCGCGGTCTCGCTCCTGGGCGACTGCACCTGTACTTCCTGGGGCGGCGCAGGCCTCACCACGATCAGCGGCGGCGCGGCCCTTGTCACGGAGGGGATCTCTACCACAGCACTCAATTCCGCCATGGTCGGCAGGATCAATTCCCTGGGCCTGCTCATCGTTCCTTTTATGGCGGTCATCATTGCCTTTGGACCAAAGGGCCTGCGGGGCATTATGCACTATCTGGCCTTTGCCGGCATCTCCGGCGGCCTGGTCATGTTTGCCCTCTCTAATTTCGTGGGACCTGAGATCACCTCGCTGGGAACCGGCGTCATCGGCGTCATTCTGTCCATTCTTTTTGTTAAATTTGTTCCGATCAAAACACCGAAGGAGTACAGATATAAATCCGAGGACAAGGTGAAGAGAAAATACAGCACCTTCCAGGCGCTCTCTCCCTATATCTACATCCTGGTCCTCATTCCGCTGGTCCGCTATGGTGTCCCGGCCCTCTTCCCTGAGAACGGCTTTGCGACGATGTGCCTGTTCGGTTATATCGTCTGGGTCGATGTGGTCATTCTGCTCTGCTCCCTGCTGGGCGCGATCACGCTCGGCATGAATGTAAAGCAGATGAAGGCCGTCGTCAAACAGACGGTCAAATCCCTGATGCCCGTTATGATCACTATGGGCAGCCTGCTCTGCCTGTCCTATGTCATGCAGTCCGAGACGACCGGCATGATGTCCACGGCGGCCAGGACCATCGCAGGCATCGCAGGCCCCGCCTACCCGGCGGCAGCCGTCTTTATCGGTTCGTTCGGATCCTTTATTACAGGCACCGGCCTGGGCTCCAATATCATGTTTGCGGGTATGCACATCGAGGCGTCCCAGCTGCTGGGGATCAATCCCATCACGGTCTTCGCCGGCCAGAACGCGGCGGGATCTCTGGGCAACCTGATCTGCCCCAACAATGTCGTCGCCGCCTGCGCGACCGTCAATGCCATCGGCAGGGAGGGCGAAGTACTCCGCATTACCTTCCGGGCCTTTTTCGTCATCCTGGTGGAGTACATGGTCATTGCCATGCTCTACACCTACATGATCTTCCCGAATTTCGGCATGTAATCATCATTTTGTCTATCAAATAATATTGATCACCACGCCGGTCACAAGAGAGTATGACATGACGAAGGCCAGGTAGAGGAGAAATCTTTTCCATCCCATGGCGATCTTGAGCGCGCCGAGATTGGTAATCTTGGTGGCCGGGCCTGTGATCATAAAGGCTGCCGCGCTGCCCATGCTCATGCCGCTCATCAGCCATTCCTGCAGAAGCGGGATGGTTCCTCCGCCGCAGGCATAGAGGGGGACGCCGATCGTTGCCGCCATCAGGACACCCCAGGCATCGTTCCCGCCAAAGACTTTTGTCATGAGGTCCTGCGGCACATAGCGCTGGAAGAGGGCGGACAGGAGGATGCCGAACAGAAAATACAGGCCTGTGGCCCTGATATTCCTCCAGACATTGAGCAGGTAGCGGACCAGCAGGTTGGGGTGAGTATCACGGTTTGCCCGCTCCTCAAACCCGCTGAAATAAATTCTCTGTGCAGGACTGTCAAAAAATCAGACATTGATATTTATCTTTGCGTAGGAAGCACGATTGCCGGGAATCAGACACTGATATGTATCTGTTCGTCATGCAGCAGGATTGCCGGGAATCGGGCATTGGCTTTAATCATTTCAAATTTAGCAGATCGCTTGAAGTGGGAGACGATCACTCTGTCGAGCCGCGTCCCGCCGGTCATGGGCCATTCCACTTCGCCCTCTTCATCCATCAGGTCGAAGTCTGCGATCTGCGTGAAACCGTGATCCTCCGCCACCTGTTTGTGCATGGCGGTGCTGGAGCGGGAGCCGCCATAGGCGGTGTTGCACTCCACAATGGTGCCGTCCACCTTCTTCACAAGGTCACCGATCAGCTCGGGCCGCAGATAGTTGCTCGCCGGCGGCTCACCGGTGGATATCTTGACGGCCACCCTGCCTGTTGGTGTCCAGCCCAGGGTATCGTAGATCTTTACCAGGCCTTCCGCCGTGATGTCGGAAGTGAAATACACAGTGGGTGCGCCGGCGGGTTTTGCGTTTTCAGCGTTTTCCGTCTGTGCAGTTTCTGCGACTTCCGCGGTTGCTGCGTTCTCTGCAGATTCTGTGCCGGTTTGGAGTTCTTCCTCTTCCTGTTTCGGGGCGCTTTCTGCTTTCGCGCCTGCGCTGCTTCCGGCGCAGCCGGCCAGCAGAAGGCTGGCCGATAAACATGCTGTAAGTGTTGCAAGTGTCAGGAGTTTCTTTTTCATATCTTACAAGCTCCTTCCAAGCTGATTGGCTTCCTGCGGATATCTGCTGTGTTTTGTCATGCCGGGCGTGCCGCAGCCGTAGCCGAGCACCATCCCGCAGTCCCTGAAGTTGATGTATCTGACAAGGGTTTTGTAGTGGGTTTCCAGGGCGTCAAAGGTCCAGTCATCCGCATTCCAGGCGACCGTCAGCAGGGCCGATTTCAGGCGTCTGCTGTTCAGGCTGCTGTTGTAGGCGCAGAAGCGGTCCACCACGGTCTTCAGCTGGGCGGTCATGCCGTAATAATACAGGGGCGTGGCAAAAACGACCATATCCGAAGAGAGGAGTTTCCTGCGAATCATCTCCACGTCGTCCTTCTGTACGCAGGGACCTTCATAGCCGCACCGTACACAGCCGGTGCAGGGGTGGATGTTGGCGTGGCAGACGTCGATCAGCTCGACCGAGTGGCCGGCCTCCTCTGCGCCTCTTGTAAACTCTTCGACCAGAATGCCGGTCGATCCGGTCCTGTTCGGGCTTCCCATCAAAATAATGATCTTCATAAAGGCCTCCTGATTAACTAATTTCCTTCGGAACCGTCGGCAGACGATATCCATCGGCCGAAAGATTCCAGGTCACGCCGTCAGGAGAATCCCGATGATCACCGATGCCATGAGGGCGACGACGGGCAGGAGAGGGTTCTTTATGCTGGCCGCTTTTTCCGCTTGCTCCGGGATCCTTGTGATCTCCACATTCTCTGCCTTCTTCGAGATCTTCGCGCTCTCCGCTTTCTCCGCGGTCTCCGCCTTTTGTGCTTTTTCTCCTGCCTTTGCCTTTTGTGCTTGTTCCTCTGCTTTTGCCTTCTGTGCTGCGCGCCCTGCGTTTCTGCATATGTGAGCGGCCTGCGTTCCTGCAAAGGCCCAGAAGGACAGCATCAGGAGGTTTTCAAAAAGGACCAGCGCACCGGCTTTCTCGTAGTCCAGAAAGGCGAACTGGACCCGGAAAAACAGGTAGTCCGGCATGCCGTTTCGCAGAAACAGCCAGAGGCCGACACCGCTGACAAAGGTGAAGACGACGGTCAGGATGGTCCTGGCTCTGTCGTTCAGCTTCATGCCGGCTGCCATTGCCGGGATGTGCATGCCCAGGTGCAGTCCCATGAGGACAAAGGCCCAGTGGGACATGGCCAGGTGCATGCTCCTGGCAAAAGAGACCGGGGCCATACCGTAGAGGAAAGGCACGGCATGGCCGCTCATGGCCATGCCGCAGAAGGCGGTCAGCGCAAAGCTCAGGAGCAGCAGGATGTTCAGGATCGACGTGACCGTGCGGTAGGGATTATATTTTCCCTTGAAGAGCGCGCCGTACCACCGCCGGTTCAGGAACTGGTGGACGATCACAAGGACCGTCATCCCCATGCCGATCCACTCGTGGGCCGTCTCCCCCGTGACCTGATAAGCCATCAGGAAGAGAAGGAGGACGGTCATAGCCGTATCCACGATCCGCTTGATCATATTGTTTGTTTTTGCTTTGGACATAGTACTCTCCATCGCTGAGCGCTCAGTGAACTTCTCCGATCTTCTGGTCCCCGGTGGACCAGACGTGTTTTTCCTTTGCTGCAGCCGGTTTGTTCTGCGCCATGACGCCGGCCAGCGGATGCGGCACATAGGGCTCCTCCAGATAGATGAGCTCTTCCGGGGTCAGTGCCAGGTCGACCGCCTTTGCCGCGCCCTCGATGTGGTGGAGTTTGGTCGCCCCGACGACCGGTGAGGTCACTTTGGTCAGGAGCCAGGCGAGTGACACCTCCGTCATGCTGACGCCGTGTTTTTGGGCAAGCTCAGCCACGCGGCCGATGATCACGTTGTCCTGGTCTGCGGTCGCGTCGTATTTGAACTTCGCGTAGGCGTCTTCCTCGGCGCGCTTTGTTCCTCCCTCCCCGGGAAGTCTGGACAGCCTGCCGGCCGCCAGGGCGCTGTAGGGAGTGAGGGCGATGTTCTCTTCATTGCAGTAAGGGACCATTTCCCGCTCCTCTTCGCGGAAGATGAGGTTGTAGTGGCCTTGGATGGAGACGAATTTTGCAAAGCCCTCCTTCTCTGCCAGAGCATTGGCCTTGGCAATCTGCCAGGCAAAACAGTTGGAAATGCCGATGTACCTGGCCTTGCCGGCCTTCACGATGCGGTTCAGGCCGTCCATGATGTCGTAGATCGGTGTCTGCCAGTCCCACATGTGATAGATATAGAGATCCACATGGTCCATGCCGAGATTCTGCAGGCTGGTATTGATCATGTTTTCGATGTGCTGCTGGCCGCTGATCCCGTGCTCGATCTCATCCTGGGTTCTGGGCAGGAACTTTGTGGCGACGACCACATCCTCGCGCTTCGCGAAGTCCCGAAGGGCCCTGCCCACATACTGCTCGCTGGTCCCGCTCTGGTATGCGATGGCTGTGTCATAGAAATTGACGCCCAGATCCAGTCCGCGCCGGATGATCTCCCGTGTGTGCTCTTCGTCGATGGTCCAGCTGTGCTGGCCGCGGCCGGAATCACCGAATCCCATACAGCCCATGCAGATCCTGGATACGTTCAGGTCCGAATTGCCAAGTTTTGTGTATTTCATTTTTTATGCTCCCATACAGCCAGGCAGGCTCTGCCTGCGCTTCTTTTTTATATAGCCAGACAGACGCTGCCTGCATTCCTTTTCTCCATACAGACAACGCCTGCGCTTCTTTTTCTGTAAGGTTTACAGCACTTCCTTCAGCCAGCGGCGGATCTCCGCTTCGTTGGGCCGGTTGATCTGTCTGCCCCTGGCCCACTTCACATCACCGCTCACATTCTTGTAAAGGGCGGTGTCGCTTCTGCCGACGCCGCTGCCGCCGGAGGTGCAGAAGGGGATGATCTTCTTGCCGGAAAAATCATAGCTCTCCAGGAAGGTTTCGATGATCCTGGGAGCCACGCCCCACCAGATCGGGAAGCCCACGATCACGGTGTCGTAGGAGGCCATGTCGGCCACTGTACCGGCGATCTCCGGCCTTGCGGAAGGGTCATTCATCTCGACACTGCTGCGGCTCTGGTTGTTATTCCAGTTCAGATCAGCAGTTGTATAGAGGGCCTTCGGCACGATCTCATAGAAGTCCGCCCCTGCGATCCGGGCGATTTCCCGGCCTACTTTTTCTGTGACGCCGCTGGCGGAAAATACCGCCACCAAAATTTTCTCAGTCATTGCTTTTTCTCCTTTCGCTGTATGAAATATGGTTGTAAAAAAATCTGCTCACCCGCCCAGCAGCCGGATCAGGCAGCTGTAGGTGAGCTCGTAAACGGTGTGATGTACGTATTGAATTCCGGCCTCCTTCATGGCCGCGTCCTGCTTATCCGTGACGGCGGTATAGGGGTAGATCCCGAACATGAAGGGGTAGAAGGTGTAGATAAAGTCGCGGATGTCGGCCGCGCTCATATCCGGGCAGAACTTCTCCAGCAGCATGCTCATCAGCTGCATCGACTGCCCGTAGGACTGCTTGAAAGCGGTCAGCATTTCCTGGCGGCTGTTGGATTCCATGTCATAGTTGTTCATGGAGAGGAGCTTTAAGAGCTGGTCCCGCCCGGCCAGGGATGCCGCGATCTTTTCCGAGAGCTCTGCTTTGGTCAGCTTCGCGTTTTCGTTCAGTATGGCGGTCAGATCCTCATTCCAGCGGTCGTATTCCCGCTGAAAAAGCGCCAGGAAGATCTCTTCCTTTGTCTGGAAGTAGTTGTAGATGGTGGGACGGGAGAAGGAGGTGATGGTTCCGATCTCCTTGAGCGTGATCTCCCGGAAGCTCATTGTCTGGTAGAGCTGTTCGCAGGCATTGATGATCTCATCCCGTTTTTGGGCGATCTGTTCCGGTGTAACTTTTCGCATGGCAAAACCTCAACGTTTCTGTTTAGTCTGACACCACTAAACCTGACACGGTGTCAGCATGTTGATTATATGCACACTCTGACACTGTGTCAATATGTTTGGAGAAAAAAAGCGGCATGACCGCAGTCACGCCGCTTTCGGGAGGCATATATTCGTTTTTGATCGGGCGATTGTTTGTCTCAGGCCGGTTTCTTTTTTGCAGGATTTTGATCGGGCGATCGTTTGTCTCAGGCCGGTTTCTTTTTTTGCAGGAACAAGATGTAGAAAAAGGGACGCGGCGTCAGATTCTCCCCGTCCGGTGGTATCTTCTTCGGACGATCACGAGGCAGACCAGGCCCATGATGATCTGGAGGGTGGAGGAGCAGGGGGTCGCGAGGCCGATGTGGAAGAGGGAGACCGGGACACGGCGGCTCATGATGAAGGAGACCGGGACGCGGACGCAGAAGGCGCTGATGATGCCCTGCAGCATGACGAAGCGGGTCATGCCGATCCCGTTGTAGAAGCCGATGAAGCAGAAGAAGATGGGGGTCAGCATGCAGTCGATGGCATAGGCCTTGAGGTACTCCGCGCCCGCCGCGCAGACGGCCATGTCCTTCGCGAAGAAGGAGGCCAGGGTGACGCCGTGGAAGAAGGACAGGTAGAACATGACCGTGCCGACGGCCAGGGACATGAGGATGCCGCAGCCCAGTGCCTTCTCCGCGCGGTCAAAGCGGCCCGCGCCGGCGTTCTGGGCGACAAAGGCGGACATGGACTGCATGAAGGCGGACGGCACCAGCATGGTGAAGGCGCAGACCTTCTCGGCGACGCCGACGCCCGCGGAGGGGATGACGCCCAGGGCATTGACGATGGCCTGGATGATCAGGAATGAAATACCGACCAGGAGGTCCTGGGTCGCGATGGGCAGGCCCAGGCGGGTGATGCGGGCGATGATCTCGCCCCGGAAGCGGATCTGGTCCCTGCGCAGGGTGAAGGGAAGGTCTCCGCGCTTCATTTTTCTGCCCAGCATGAGGAGGGAGATCAGGACGCTCACAGCCTGGGCGCCGACGGTCGCGATGGCGGCCCCGACGGTCCCCATGTGGAAGACGGCGACCAGGAGCAGGTCGCCGGCGATGTTACAGACGCAGGCGATGGCGACTGTGATCAGGGGGGTGACCGAGTCGCCGATCCCGCGGAAGATGCTGCCGATCAGGTTGTAGGCGATGATCACGAGCATGCCTGTCCCGCAGATCCGGACGTAGGCCGTGGTGAGGGCGAAGGCCTCCGCCGGGGCGTGCATGACCTGGGCGATGAGGCCGGCGCCGGGCACGCACAGGGCGGTGAAGACGACACCGATGCAGGCGAAGAGGACAATGCAGGCGCCGATGGTCGCCCCGCCCTTTTCCGCCTGGCCGCGCCCGATCTGCTGGCCCAGCAGGATCGTCGCGCCCATGGCGAAGCTGGCCACCAGGTTGGTCAGGGTCAGCATGATCTGCGACCCCGTTGTGACGGCAGAGACGTGGGCAGACACCTGGGCCGCATCGGTGAAGCGACCGACGATCATGAGGTCGACCGCGCCGTACATGGCCTGCAGGAAGAGGGCCGCCAGGACCGGCAGGGCAAACTGCACCAGGGGCAGGAGGATCTTTCCCTCCGTGAAGGTCCTGACCCGGGCCTGCGTATGCGCCGGGCGGGCGCCTGCCTGTTTTTCCGCATGCTGTGTATTCTGTGACTTCGTATTTTGTGACTTCGTATGTTGTGACATCGTATTTTTGCCTCTTGTTCTTAGATAATATGAAGTGACCCCACATTTGTAGCAACGTGGATTTACCTGTATACTTGATTTGCCAAAAATCACAATAACAGGGATTACCGCATACAAAA
>CACZIO010000049.1 GCA_902781215.1 uncultured Lachnospiraceae bacterium | reverse complement strand
CCGGCCCGCTCTGAGCACAAGCAAGCCGTAGTACTTCCATGCGAACAAATCCTGAACTCCAAAGGATGTATGTCGTGAAGGCCCGTACCAACAGCGCGATCAACCCGCATTTACCGCAGCACCTTCGCCATCCGCACCAGCAGATCCTCCGTCGCCTGCAGCAAAGTCTCCTCGTCGCGGATGGTGCTGCCCGAGACGGGGTATCTGAGCTGGAACTGGGGAGTCCCCTTGGCCGTGAAGGCAAGGCTGCCCCGGTAGAGGGCGACCAGCTGCGGGATATTGGCGACCTTGAGGCCCCTGGCGCGGGCATCCGGCACGATGCGGAGGGTCCCGCCGCTGCCGGTGAGCTCGACCAGGTCGAGGCGGGCGGCGACAGACCGGATCAGGGCGACGCGCAGGAGGTTCTGGGCCGGCAGGGGGATCTCGCCGAAGCGGTCGAGGAGCTCTCCCCTGACCTCTTCGACATCTGCGGCGCTGTCGATGGCCGCGATGCGCTTGTAGATCTCCAGCTTCTGTTCTTCGTTGACGATGTAGTTTTCGGGCAGGAAGGCGTCCACCAGAAGGTTGACGGTGACCTGCCTTTCTTCTTTCGGTTCCTCGCCCTTTGCCCTGCGGACGGCCCCCTCCAGGAGCTTGCAGTAGAGGTCGTAGCCGACTGCCTGCATGTGGCCGTGCTGGACCCGGCCCAGGATGCTGCCGGCACCCCGGATCTCCAGGTCGCGCATGGCGATCCGGTAGCCGCTGCCCAGGTCGGTGAACTCGCGGATGGCTGCCAGGCGCTTCTCGGCGACCTCGCGCAGGATCTGCCCGCGCTTGTACATGAGGAAGGCGAAGGCGGTCCTGCCGGTCCGGCCCACGCGGCCGCGCAGCTGGTAGAGCTGGGAGAGGCCCATCTTCTCGGCGTCGCTGATGATGATGGTATTGACATTGGAGATGTCCAGGCCCGTCTCGATGATGGTCGTGGAGACCAGGACGTCGATCCGTCCGCTGATGAAGTCGTACATGATCCGCTCCAGCTCCGCCTCCTTCATCTGGCCGTGGGCGAAGGTGACGCGGGCATCCGGCACCAGCTCCTGGACCTCCGCCGCCGCGAGGTCGATATCGTTGACGCGGTTGTGGACATAGTAGACCTGGCCGCGCCGGGACAGCTCACGGACGATGGCCTCGCGGACCATCTCCGGATTGTACTCCATGACATAGGTCTGGATGGGCAGGCGGTCCACGGGCGCCTGCTCCAGGACACTCATGTCGCGAATCCCCACCATGCTCATGTGGAGGGTCCTGGGGATCGGGGTCGCCGACAGGGTCAGGACGTCGACGTCCTCCTTCATCTGTTTGATCTTTTCCTTGTGGGAGACGCCGAAGCGCTGCTCCTCATCGACCACGAGCAGTCCCAGGTTCTTGAACTTCACATCCTTGGACAGGAGGCGGTGGGTCCCGATGACAATGTCCACCACGCCCTTTTCCAGGTCCCGGATGGTCTGCTTCTGTTCCTTCGCGGTCCTGAAGCGGGAAAGAACGCCGATATTGACCGGAAAGCTGTGCATTCTCTCCGAAAAGGTATTGTAGTGCTGCTGGGCCAGGATCGTGGTCGGCACCAGGACCGCCACCTGCATGCCGTCCTGGACGGCCTTGAAGGCGGCCCGCACCGCGATCTCGGTCTTGCCGTAGCCGACGTCCCCGCAGATCAGGCGGTCCATGATCTTGCCGCTCTCCATGTCCCGCTTGGTGTCCGCGATCGCGGCCAGCTGATCCTCGGTCTCCTCAAAGGGGAACATCTCCTCCAGCTCCCGCTGCCAGACCGTGTCCTTCTCATAGACATGGCCCTTGCGGGACTGACGTTTGGCGTAGAGCTCCACCAGGTCGTCCGCGACCTCCTCCACGGCCTTCTGGACCCTGCCGCGGGTCCGGCTCCACTCCTGGGTCCCAAGCTTGTTGAGCTTCGGCTTCCGGGCGCCCTCCGCG
This sequence comes from uncultured Lachnospiraceae bacterium, assembly GCA_902781215.1. Lineage (GTDB taxonomy): Bacteria > Bacillota > Clostridia > Lachnospirales > Lachnospiraceae > CAG-791. The sequence continues at coordinate 19,893 of CACZIO010000049.1, read as the reverse complement.
GCGGCATATTTCTGCAGGACAGTCAGGTCTGTGGGCATGACAAAGAGCACGCCGCCTCCGCCGTATTCGATCTTGAGATAGTCCCTCGCGATATGGTCGACCTCGATTTTCTCCACGCCCCGGTAGATGCCGATCCCGTAGTGCTCGTGGACCACATAGTCGCCGACCTGGAGCTCGGAGAATTTCCGGATCTGTTCCCCGCCGTCATAGCGGCGGATCTTTTTTTTCTTCTTTTTCTCCTCCCCGAAAATCTCAGCCTCCGTCAGGACCGTGAAGTTCAGGCCCGGATAGGCAAAGCCCCTGCGCATGCGGCCGGCATAGGTCATGATGTCGCCGGGCGCCAGCGGCCGCTGGGGGTTCTCCCGGAAAAAGGCCGTGACTTCGTCCGCCGTCAGCTGGTCTGCCAGGCGCTTCGCCCTTGTGCGGGAGGGGGACACGATGATGACGCGGGCCTTTTTTTTGCACAGACGGGCCAGCTCCCCGCGCAGGGTCTCGTAGTTCATGCCTGACAGGGAGGCGTCGCGGGCATGCATAAGGACAGCCCGGTCAAAACACATGGAAAAGGGGCTCTCCCCCTCTCCGCTTCCGGCAGCGATGTGCAGGCCTGCCGCTGCCTCCTGCGAAGCCTGAACAGTTCCCGCACCGGATCCGGGGGCCAATCCCGGCTCATCCGGCAGGGCGATCCGGAAGGGCTGGGCCGTCCCCGTACCCCCCGCGCCGGCCAGAACAGCCATGCCGACACGCCGGTAGCGTTCCAGGGACGCCAGGATCCTGCCGCTCTCTGTCAGCAGGTCCATCTGGCCGGGCAGGACATAGCCCTTCTGAGCCCGGCTGATCATGCTCTCGCGGAATTCCGTCTCCACGGCGCGCGCGTGCTCCAGGATCCGGACGGGCTCATCCAGAAAGACCATGGTCCTGTCTGCCGGAAACAGGTCAAGGAAGGTCTCGGTCACGGGGTAAAAATAGTGGATACAGCTCTCGAGGCCGGTGTAGACCTGGAGCTCCCTGGCCTCCTCCATAATCCTGTCCGTCTCGCTCTTCAGCCTGTGCGCCGCCTCCGGGTCCCCGCTGTCGCGGAACTGTCCGCAGACGCGGTCGGCCTCCCGCTGCATCCGGTCCAGGCCGTCGTGAAGCCGGCGGGGGTCCAGGATCATCTCCGTCGCAGGAAAGATGCGCACATATTCCAGCTGCTCGATGGAGCGCTGGCTCAGGACATCGAAGCTGCGGATGGTCTCCACCTCGTCCCCCCACAGCTCAATGCGGATGGGATTTTCCTGGGTATAATCAAAAATATCCAGGATGTCGCCGCGGACCGCAAACTGTCCCGCGCGCTCAACCTGGTAGTTTTTCTCATAGCCCATGGCGGCGAGATGGTCCGCCGTCTTCACGGGATCGATCATATCCCTGCGTCCGATGCCCAGTATGTTCTCCTCCAGGACCCGGAGGGGGATCTGGGGTGTCAGGAGCGAGGCGAAGGTCGTGACGACCGTGACCGGCTTTCCCTCCAGGATCCGCCGCAGGCACTGGAGCCGCTCCCGGTCGATCTCGCCGCCGCGCAGGTCGGCCTGGTAGAAGATCAGGTCGCGGGCGGGAAAGACCGCCACATTGCGGTCGTAAAAGCCGCAGTCCTGGGCAATCTGGCGGGCCCGCATGTCGCTGTGGGTCAGGACCAGGCGCAGCCGCGCCTGCCCCGTCAGAGACTCCTCGCGGCAGAGGGCATTGAGGAGGTTGGCCTTCTGCGGGTCCACGCAGCTGTCCGCCAGCAGGCCCGCCGGTCGGCCGGCGATGCCAGCCTCCTCCAGGGTCTCCCTGAGTATGTTATACGCCTCCAGCTCCCGCAGGGGCTCAGTAAAAACGTTCATGTCTTCCTCCCATGCCGCTCGACAGAGCGGCAACGCGAGGAGAAAGCCCGGAACGGGTTTCTCCGATGCGATCACAGAAGGTTTGCGGCGCTTCGTCGCAAACCTTCGGAGTGAAAAATCTTGCATCGGCAAGATTTTTCACTCTTCCTCCGTGTCAAAGCGCTCCTGCAGCCGTCTCCTGTGACCCTTCATTCTGATCCGCCTTTTCAGCGGATTCCTGCTTTTCCGCGGATTCTAATTTTTCCGCTGCCTTCTTTTTCTTCTTCTGACGGGGGGTGTTGTAGCGGTTCATGGCCAGGTCCACGCCGTCCGTGACCATGCAGGCCACCGCGTCCGCAGCCTTTCCGACCGCCTCGTCCATCAGTTTTTTTTCATCCCCCGTAAAATGGCCCAGCACATAGTCGGCCAGGTCATAATCGGGATCCGGCTTGGCGCCGACCCCGACGCGGATCCTGGTGAAATCCTGCGTTCCCAGGTGTTGGACGATGTTTTTCAGGCCGTTGTGGCCCCCGGCGCTCCCCTTTTTGCGGATGCGGAGCTTCCCCGCCTCGAGGTCGATATCGTCCGAGATGACCACCAGGTCCTCTGCGGGGTCCACCCGGTAATAGTGGACGATCTCCTGCACAGCCTCCCCGCTCAGGTTCATGTAGGTCATGGGCTTGACCAGGATGACCCTGCGGTCCCCGATCCGGCCCTTGCCGATCATCGATTTACCGAACCGCTCCGGTCCGCCGATGTGATGCCTGTCCACCAGTTCGTCGATGACGTCGAACCCGACATTGTGTCTGGATCCGTCATATTTTCTGCCCGGATTTCCCAGGCCGACTATGATAAAAAAACTGTCCATAATCTCCTCTGCCGCTTGACAGTACAAAAGGAGGGGGCGCACATGACGCTCCCTCCCGCCTGTCTGCCGCGCGTCCGTTTTCGTTCGCGCGCAGCTCATATCTGTCGTCTCGTGGTGCCTGATGTTGCCTGTTGTAATGCTATGCTGTCGGTCCTGCAGCCCCATCCTCTCCCTGCACACCCTCTTCCTGGAGTGCGCTATCTTCATAACTCTTTAAAATAATCTCTTCCAGCATACTCCTTGTTTCCGAGTTGATCGGGTGTGCGATGTCACGGTACTCACCGTCCGCTGATTTCTTGCTCGGCATCGCGATGAAAAGTCCTTTTTCTCCCTCAATGACCTTGATGTCGTGGACAACGAATACCTTGTCGATCGTGATAGAAACGACTGCTCTCATCTTGCCTTCTCTGGCAATCCTTCTCACTCTTACATCTGTAACATCCATAGCGTTCTCCATTTCTAAATGGTATAACGTTCGCCTTTCTCGATCACGATCTTTATACCATTTTCGCCTCTGTAACAGGAATTAGCCTGAATGGTGTCGCCGCTTTCCACGATGCAGTTTTCAATGATTGTATTGTCTCCGATGTACACATCATTCAAAATTAAAGAATTCCTAATTACGCAGTTGTTGCCGACATAAACCTGATGGAAGAGGATGGAATTCTCCACCGTTCCATTGACGATACACCCGCTCGAGAGCAGGCTGTTCTTTATGCTGACACCTACATTATACTTTGCCGGGGGCAGGTCCGCCGCGCGGGAATGGACCTCCGGATACTGCCGGAAAAAGAAATCCCTGATCTCCGGCTTCAGGAAATCCATATTGGTGCGGTAATAGTCCTCCACGGTCGCGATGTTGCTCCAGTATTCCTCCATACGGTATCCGTAGATCCTCTTCAGTCCTCTGTAGCGGATCAGGATATCCTGAACGAAATCATATCGATTCTCTTCTCTGCTCTTTTCCAGGAGCTCAATGAGAAGCCTCCTTCGAATGACATAGATTCCGCAGGAGATGGTGTTGTACTCTGCGACCACGGGCTTTTCGACAAAGTCCTGGATCCGGTCATCCGCATCCATGCGGACGACGCCGTACCGCTCCACGTTGAAGTCCTCCGGCATATCCTTGACCACGACAGTAATATCCGCCCTCTTGTCGACATGCCAGGAAAGGACCTTGTTGTAGTCCATCTTGTAGACGCAGTCGCCCGATGCGATGACCACATAGGGCTCATGCGATGTCTTCAGGAAGTTGATATTCTGCGCGATCGCGTCCGCCGTCCCTCTGTACCAGTTACTGTCCGCATCCGCAAACGAAGGGGTAAACAGAAACAGCCCACCCTGCTTTCGTCCGAAATTCCACCATTTTGAAGATGCCAGATGCTCGTTGAGGCTCCGTGAGTTGTACTGTGCCAGTACCGCGACCTTCTGGATGCGGGAATATTCCATGTTGCTGAGCGCGAAGTCGATGCTGCGGTAGCTGCCCGCCACCGGCATTGCACAGACCGCTCTCCTCTGTGACAACTCCTTTAACCGTTTACTGTTGCCGCCTGCCAGAATGATGCCGATTGCTCTCATGATGCGCTGTCCTCCTTTACCAGGGTCCTCCCACTGGCAAGCCGTCCTTCCGGGTAGTCCTCCGGTGCTGTCTTTCCACTGATCATGACGTTTTTGCCGATATGGACACCATCCGGGATCACACTGTTCTCCCCGATCGTGACCAGTCCCGCGCAGTAAATATCAGGTCTTGTATCGTTGGGGGCTTCCTCCCCCTCTCCGAGAACGGCCCCGTTGCCTATGACCGTATTTTCCGCACAGATGACCTTATCCAGCGTACATCCGGATCCGATGACAGTTCCATCCATGAGGATGGAATTGCGGACCACACTACCCTCGCCGATAGTGACATCACACCCGATCACAGAACCGTATACCTTACCGTATACCTCCGTCCCCTCACCGGCGATCGTCCTCTCAATAACGCTGTCCGGTCCGAAGAACTGCGGTGTGATGGATGTGCTTCTGGTATAGATCTTCCAGTACTCTTCGTACAGGTTGAACTCAGGTACAATGTCGATCAGCTCCATGTTGGCCTCCCAGTAGGAGGTCAGCGTACCGACATCTTTCCAGTAACCATTGAACTCATACGCGTACAGAGGTGATCCCTTTTCCCTGCAGTAGGGGATGATGTGCTTGCCGAAGTCAAGCCCCTCCTCATCCTTGTTGGCAAGGAGAGCCTCCTTGAGCGTCTTCCAGTTAAAGATATAGATTCCCATGGACGCCAGCGTGCTCCGGGGATGCGCGGGCTTCTCCTCGAAGTCCGTGATCCTGCCGTTCTCATCCGTGATCATGATGCCGAAGCGGCTCGCCTCCTCCAGGGAAACGGGCATGACGGCGATGGACACCTCCGCCCCGTTCTCCTTGTGGGCCTCGAGCATGGCCTCGTAATCCATCTTGTAAATGTGATCGCCGGAGAGGATCAGGACATAATCCGGATTGTAGCTCTCCATATAGGAGATGTTCTGGTAGATGGCATTGGCCGTACCCGTGTACCACTCCGTATTCTGGATCTTCTCATACGGGGAGAGCACGGAGACGCCGCCGACATTCTTGTCCAGGTCCCACGGGATTCCGATACCTACGTGCGCATTAAGACGAAGAGGCATGTACTGGGTGAGGACACCGACGGTATCGATCCCCGAATTGATGCAGTTGCTCAGCGGGAAATCAATGATCCTGTACTTGCCGCCAAAGGAAACAGCGGGCTTTGCCACATCCGATGTCAAAATTCCGAGACGGCTGCCCTGTCCTCCTGCCAGGAGCATGGCAATCATTTCCTTCTTAACTATCATCTTAATCCTTCCTCTCGTATGCCCTTCTGAAGCGGGCTGTGACTGATGAACTAGCAGCTGCTGCTGTGCCTGTTTTGAGCACAACAAATAGAAGTGTATCAAAAAGCGATTATGTTGACAATATTCCGTCAACATTTTCGCAATAAAATTATAACACAGTGTAAGTGGAAAAGAAACTGTCCAATCCTATACACATTTCCTTTTTTGTCCCCACAGATTCTGTTCCCGCTTGCGAAATACGGCTTCGTAGTGTACATTGGGGTCAGCACTCTGTCAGCGGGACACGGCATCTGTTCCGGCCGGCCGCGGGCAGAATACCGGTTCAAAAGATTTTTGCGCTTCATTATAAATGTTTATGAACAGGAGGTCATGACCTGAAATATGTATCAGATTGATTTCAACCACCCCGTCCGGGTATTTTTTGTAGGGATCGGCGGCATCTCCATGAGCGGACTGGCGCAGATCCTGGCCAGCGAGGGCTTCACCGTCTCCGGCTCCGACCGGAGCAGCTCCCGGATCACACAGGAGCTGGAGGAGTCCGGCATCCGCGTCCACATCGGACAGCGGGCCGAGAACATCACCGACGACATCGACCTGGCGGTCTTCACCGCCGCCATCCACCCCGACAACCCCGAATACATCGCCGTGCAGGAGAAGGGGATCCCCTCTCTGACCAGGGCCGAGCTGCTGGGCCAGCTGATGAAGAACTACCGCCTGCCCGTGGCTGTCAGCGGGACGCACGGCAAGACGACCACGACCTCCATGCTCTCGGAGATCCTGCTCGCCGCCAAGGCAGACCCCACCCTCTCGATCGGCGGGATCCTGCCCAGCATCGGCGGCAATGTGCGCGTCGGCGGAGACCGGTACTTCGTCGCGGAGGCCTGCGAGTACACCAACAGCTTCCTGCACATGTTCCCCAGGATCGGGATCATACTTAATATAGAAGAAGACCACCTCGATTTCTTCAAGGACCTGGACGATATCCGCCGCTCCTTCCGCCGCTTCGCCCAGCTCCTGCCGCAGGACGGCGCCCTGATCATCAACGCGGACATTGAGAACATCCCCGCGCTCACGGAGGGGCTGACCTGCGACATCATCACCTTCAGGGGCGCCGCAGATCCGGCGCAGGCGCCTTCCTCCGCAACGGAAACCGACTCCGGTTCCTCTGCTGCAGACTACCGCGCCTCGGACATCCAATTTGACGAATGTGGGCATCCCGCCTTCACCCTGCATGGCCCTGCCGGTTACGGCGGACCGACCTGGATCCAGCTCCACGTCCCCGGCCTGCACAACGTGGGCAACGCCCTTGCCGCCGCCGCTGCCGCGGACAGGATGGGGATCGGGCGCGACGAGATCGCTGCCGGCCTCGCCGCCTTCTCCGGCACGGACCGGCGCTTCCAGTACAAGGGCGTCCGGGACGGCTTCACGATCATCGATGACTACGCCCACCATCCGACCGAGATCGAGGCGACACTCCGCGCCGCCAGGGCCTGCCCGCACGACAGGATCATCTGTGTCTTCCAGCCTCACACCTACTCGAGGACCAAATCCCTGCTGGACGGCTTCGCCCGCGCCCTCTGCCACGCGGACATCGTCATCCTGGCGGACATCTATGCCGCAAGGGAGACGGATACGCTGGGGGTCAGCTCGCAGACCCTGCAGGAGGAGATCCGCCGGCTCGGCCACGAATGCCTGTATTTTTCCTCCTTTGAAGAAATCGAAAAATACCTCTTGGCAAATTGCCGAAAGAATGATCTGGTGATAACCATGGGCGCCGGAAACGTCGATCAAATCGGCACCGACCTGCTCTCCTGACCGACTTATCAACACCATCCACATTGTCCACCTTACCGCGGCCTTTTTTTCATTGTGGAAATCGGACCGCGGTTTTCTCCCAAAAGAGACAGTTATCCACATTTTTACCCCTTATCCACAATCCGGCGGGGCCTGCCCGGCATGCTCCGCCGCCAGAAATAGTTCGTCACTTTGTCCATTTCAAAGCCGCTCCTCCATGTGCTATGATATGTCTCACACATCTGCGGTCACCCGCAGACCAGACAATCAAACATAGATCTGTCATGATGAATGCCATACATTTCCTCGAGATCGTATGGCTTATTCCATGACGGCTCTCGACCGGAGGCAGGACAGTGTTTACCATTTACAGCGACAGCGGCTCGGATTCCACCATGGTGTCGAATCTGTTTATAGACGAATACATGAAAAGCGCGAACGACGCGCAGATCAAGGTCTATCTCTATCTGCTGCGCGTCATGGGCGCCCGCCGGTCGACCAGTGTCTCGGATATGGCGGACCGGTTCAACCACACCGAAAAGGATGTGATCCGGTCTCTGCGCTACTGGGAAAAGAAAGGTCTGCTGAACCTGACCTTCGACAAAGAGGAGGACCTCGTCTCCATCTGTCTGTGCCGTCCGGAATCCGCCGAAGTTTCCCGCACGTCCGCAGAACGGCGCGTCCTGGCCTTCCCTCCTTCGGGAGAACTGCGTCAGGCAGAGGCCGCGCCGCAGTTCCTTCCCACTCTTCGCCGGCAGGCAGCCGGTGAGACCGCGCCCGCCGCGCTCTGTGCACATGGAGACATCCGGGAAAGCTCTGCAGGCACTCCCAGCCGGAGCGCGCAGGACTCTGTTTCCTCAGCCGGCCCCGTATCTGCCCCTGCAGATGCGCCGGGCAGGGACGAGACAGTCTCCGAGCTTGAGGCGCTGGAGAACTTCCGCGCGGATCCTGACCGGACACAGCTCCTGTTCGTGGTCGAGCAGTACATCGGCAAGCCCCTGTCTCTCAACGAGATCCGGATCATCTGGCACATCTCCCAAAAGCTTGGCTTCTCGGACGACCTGCTGGATTACCTCATCCAGTACTGCGTGGACCGCGGCAAAAAGGATTTCCGCTATATCAGGAAAGTCGCGGAGAACTGGGCATCGCTCGGGATCATGACCCCCGCCCAGGCCGAATCAGCTCCTGAACAGGTCAGCGAGGACAAAGGCCGAAAGGCTGCCGGACGCAGATCGTCCGGGCGCAGCTCCCGCTCCTCCGCGCGCGCACTCTCCACAGAGGCAGGCGGCAGGTCCGATGCAGGTCCGGCTGCGGACGCGGACACCTCCGCCGGCAGCGGCAGAAAGCCCCGCCGCACACGCGGCGGCAACGCCTTCAATCAGTTTGAACAGAACAGCTATGACTTTGACGCCCTCGAAGAGGAGCTTCTCCAGTCCTGACCGGGGGGAAACCGCCGCGTCCGCAGCCCGGCCCGATCCGGGTGACAGACCGGCAGCAGCGGAGTATTCACCGTGTCTCTAAATAAAGAACAGTACGACAGAATCATGACCGAATATGCCGGGATCCGGGACAGGCACCGCCGCGAGCTCGAAAAGCGCCGCACCCGCGCCTACGCCCGTATTCCCGAGCTGCAACAGCTGGAGGACAGGACCCCTTCCCTCGCCGTGGACCTGCTCAGGAAGCGCCTGGCGCAGGATCCCGCAGCACCTCTCTCCTTCCGGGAGACGGCAGACCGGATCAGCCGGCGGCGGACGGAGCTCCTGACACAGAACGGATTCCCGGCCGACTACCTGGAGATGACCTGGGACTGCCCCGACTGCCGCGACACCGGTTATATTGGCCGTGAGAAGTGCCACTGCCTGCGCCGCAGGGAGACTGCCGTCCTCTACGACCAGTCCAACCTGGAAACCCTGGCCGCCGGCGCCGGATTTGCCTCCCTCTCCGAAGAGTACTATTCCGGCGAGGACCTGGAACACTTCCGCAGTGCGCTGCGGACCTGCCGGCTGTTTGTGCGGGATTTCCCGCGAGAGCACAGAAATATCTATCTGTACGGAACCGTGGGGACCGGCAAGACCATGTTGTCCGTTTGTGTCGCCCGCGCCCTCATCGAGCAGGGATACTCCGTCCTCTACTTCAGCGCCGCCTCGCTCTTTGACAGGCTGGCAGACGGCGTCTTCAGCAGCGGCGCCCGGGACGATCTGCGCGAATTCACCAGAGACCTCTACAGCTGCGACCTCCTGATCATCGACGACCTGGGGACGGAATACACCAACGCCTTTGTCGCCTCCCAGCTCTTTTCCTGCATCAGCGAGCGCGCCCTGAACCGCCGCTCCACCATCATCTCCACCAACCTCTCGCTCCGTGAGCTGCAGGCGCGCTACTCGGACAGGATCTTTTCCCGCATCACCAGCAGTTACGAGATGTGCAAGCTGTCCGGCAAAGACATCCGTCTGCAGAAGCGAAGGCGCGGACATGGCCGGCGATCATGAAGGGCTGCAGGTGTAGGCTGCCGTCCCTGCGGACAGCCCGCTGCGGTCAGTACGCCTTTCATGCATGCGCAGGACGCGCGTAAACGCACGGGCGGGTCTCGAATTCATTTGTTCGTATAAAAAAACCATTCCCGCTGCCCCAGGCGGCTTGTCATGTATAAGGGATTCTGATACAGTAGGCGTGAAAAGCGCCGCTATTTAACATAGAAATAACATAGTAATATCATTGAACCGACCGCTGCCGGCATCATCTGCCGCTCCGGAGCCGGTTCCGGAACCTCATGTCAACCGTGCCCCAAAGAAAGGACTGCAAAGCTGATGGAACCCATCAAATTACACGACAAGCGAATTCTCGACAACGCCCCTTTCGGGCAGCTGGGCCTGATCACCGTCTCCGGATGTGAGGAGATGGGAAAAGAAATCGATTTTTATCTGAAGCACTGGCGCGCGGAGCGTCAGCATGAGCATGAGGACAGCCCCGCGTTTGCAGGCTACCAGCGGTCCTCCTACATCATCGGCACCAAGGTTCCCCGTTTCGGCACGGGTGAGGGCAAGGGTGTCGTGGAACAGTCTGTCCGCGGCATGGATCTCTATATCCTTGTCGACGTCGTCAACTACAACGAGACCTATAAAATGTTCGGATTTGACAACCACATGTCACCGGACGACCATTTCGCAAACCTCAAGCGCGTGATCGCTGCCGTCGGAGGAAAGGCGCGCAGGATCACCGTTATCATGCCCTATCTGTACGAGAGTCTCCAGTCCAAGCGGTCCACCCGCGAGTCCCTCGACTGCGCGCTGGCGCTCCAGGAGCTCATCCGCATGGGCGTGGACAACATTCTGACCTTCGATGCCCATGACCCCCGCGTCCAGAACGCGATCCCTCTGAACGGGTTTGACACCATCCAGCCCGCCTATCAGTTCATCAAGGGCCTGCTGCGCACGGTGGACGACCTGCAGATCGACAGCGATCACATGCTGGTCATCAGCCCCGATGAGGGCGGCATGAAGCGCGCCGTCTATTTCGCCAACGTGCTCGGTCTGGACATGGGTATGTTCTACAAGCGCCGCGACTACACACAGATCGTCGACGGTTCCAATCCCATCGTCGCCTTTGAGTTCCTCGGATCCAGCGTCGAGGGCAAGGATATGATCGTCATCGACGACATGATCGACTCCGGCGACAGCGCCCTGGAGGTTGCCCAGGCCCTCAAGAAGCGCGGCGCAAAGCGCGTCTTCTTCTTCGCCACCTTCGGGCTGTTCACCTCCGGTCTGGACAAGTTCGATGAAGCCTACAGGAAAGGTTGGTTTGACAGGATCTTTACGACCAACCTGATCTACCAGCCCCAGGAGCTTCAGGACAGGCCCTGGCACTACAGCTGCGATCTGAGCAAGTTTATCGCCTACATCATCGACACGCTCAACCACGACAGCTCGATCAGCGACCTGCTGATTCCTTCGGAAAAAATCTGGAACATCGTCTCCAGATATAAAGCGTCCAACGGCAAACTGCAGGACGAAGAGGAAAATAATTAATAAAACTGTCAATACAGGATTTTTCAATTTGGAGATTTTCAATCCCTGAGCTGCAGAAAGGCGGCGTATATCCGGATCACCCGGATAGCGCCGCCTTTTTCTTTACTTTCCTATGCAATTGTATGATGTTTCCGGGGCGGCAGCAGCCGCCGGCCAGGAAACCCTTATCCTGTTTACCTGGGCAGGCCAGCACTTCCCGGCCGCCGCAGATTACTTCATTCATCCTACAGCTCGATCTCGATCCGCCGGCCGGACCGCTCATACTGGCGGTAGGTCACACCGGCTGCGTCAAACATGCGCTTGCTGGCGATGGTGCTGTCCGCATCGGCATATTTGTCACTGTCGTAGACTACGTTGCGGATCCCGGACTGGATGATGGCCTTGGCGCACTCATTGCAGGGGAAAAGGGTCACATAGATCGTCGCCCCCTCCAGGCTCCCCCCGCGGTAGTTGAGGATCGCATTGAGCTCGCTGTGCGTCACATAGGGATATTTGGTCATCAACGGCTTCCCGTCCCGCTCCCAGGGGAAATCATCGTCCGAGCAGCCAATGGGAAGGCCGTTGTAGCCCATGGACAGGATCTTGTGCTCGTCACTGACAATGCAGGAGCCGACCTGCGTGCTGGGGTCCTTGGACCGCATCCCGGCGAGCTGCGCAACCGCCATAAAGTATTCATCCCAGGAAATATAATCCGATCTCTTTCCTGCCATGACACCCCCCTTTCCGGTTCAGGCTATTTATCCTTCACCCTGCTGTCACTTCGTGCCGAAGATCCTGTCGCCTGCATCCCCCAGGCCGGGCACGATGTATCCGTGTTCATTGAGTTTCTCATCCAGGGCGCCGATGTAGAGATCCACGTCCGGATGTGCCTCCGTGAAGGCCTTCACGCCCTCAGGCGCCGCGATGATGCAGAGGAAGCAGAGCTTTTTGCAGCCGTGGGACTTGAGCATATCCACTGCTGCGATGGCAGATCCTCCGGTCGCGAACATGGGATCCACGACGAAGATCTGGCGCTCCTCGCAGTCCGCGGGCAGCTTGCAGTAGTATTCCACCGGCTGCAGGGTCTCGGGGTCACGGAAAAGTCCGATGTGGCCCACCTTGGCAGCGGGGATCATGGCCAGCATGCCTTCCACCATTCCCAGGCCTGCGCGGAGGATTGGCACGACGGCGAGCTTTTTGCCCTTGAGCTCCTTTGTGACCGTCCTGCAGATCGGTGTCTCGATCTCCACGTCCTCGAGCTCCAGGTCGCGGGTCGCCTCATAGCACAAAAGCATGGCGATCTCCGAGATAATATCACGGAATTCTCTGGTCCCCGTATCCTTTTTGCGGATGATCCCGATCTTATGCGCGATCAAAGGGTGGTCCATGACGACTACTTTTCCCATTTTTGTTCCTCCTGTGTCAATAGCTTCATTTGCTGTTATGAACATGTTGTCTATACAGAAAATGATCCTGCCTGGCGCAGGGTCATACCTGTTTTTGTCACTGCCCCCTATACCCGGACAATATGGTGGCCGGCCGCCTTGAGAAGGCGGTTCATCACGGCCCTGCCGATCCCGTCCGCGGCGAAGGACTCCGCGTAGATCTCCTCCGCGCCCTCATCGTCGAATTCCCTGAGGATCCTGAACAGCTCTCTGGCGACGCTGTTCTCGTCTTCGCGGGAGCCGGCGCTCTTGATGAGGTCCGCCTCATATCTGCCCTTTGTCTCCTCTGTGCAGATCACACCGGTCCGGACCCCCTCCCGCCTGTGTACAGCGGTTCTGCGGTTGATATAGGACGCCACATCCTCCGGGGTCCCCTCCACAATGGTCAGGTTTCCCTGCGGCGCGTAGTGCCTGTATTTCATTCCCGGCGCCTTGGGCGCCGCGTCGTTTTCCTCCGGCACCAGAGGACCTGCGTCCACCCGGCCCAGAACTTCGCACAGCTTTTCCCAGGTCACAAATCCGGGCCGCAGAATAGCCGGTACCTCCTCCGTGAGGTCCACGATCGTGGACTCGAGACCAATGCCCACCTGTCCCCCGTCGATGATCATCTCCACACGGCCGTCCAGATCCTCCCGGCAGTAGCGGGCCAGTGTCGGACTGGGCCGGCCGGACCGGTTGGCGCTTGGCGCCGCGATAAAGCCGCCGCCCGCGTCGATCAGGGCAGCGGCGATCCGGTTGGACGGGAAGCGGACAGCGACCGTATCCAGGCCGCCGGTCGTCTCCCGGGGCAGTTCCGGCCTGCGGGGCAGGATCATGGTGAGGGGCCCCGGCCAGAAGGCATCCGCCAGGCGAAGCGCCTCCTCCGGCACCCGGAGCGCCACGCGCTCCAGGTCCTCCATCCTGCAGATATGGACGATCAGGGGATTGTCGGAAGGCCTCCCCTTGGCCGCGTAGATCCTGCGGGAGGATTCGGGATTGAAAGCGTCACCGCCAAGTCCGTAGACGGTCTCCGTAGGAAAAGCGACAAGTCCCCCGGCGCGCAGGATCTCTCCCGCGCGCCGGATCATATCTCTGTCGATCTCTTCTTCAGTCATTTTTGTATATATGGTCTGCATACGCTTGTCTTCTTTTTCCATCAATCTTTCCGGATATGCCGCTCACCAGGGCGGCAGCAACGTACATGCGCAGGCACCGCAACACAGCACAGGCCCTTATTTTCCTTCGCAGTAATCCTCGATGACGTCCCACACATCGTTGGTCTCCAGACCCAGGAGCCATACGGCGACACCGCTCAGATTGTGGTCCTCCATCAGGTCCAGCTTGCGCTCGACGGACTTTTTCTCCTCCATCCAGATCTGGTAGAGCTTTGACTTGGTCTGTTTTTCCGCATAATACTGGCCGGCTGTGTTGTCCCACTCCCTCTTCATGTCGTGGTCTTTGACAAACTTGCGGGCCTCCACCATATCCAGGACCTCCGAGGTCACCTTTCCGTCCTCGGTCGTCCATCCCCTCGTATAGAAGGGGATGCCGTTGATCAGGCGGTCCGCCGGCACCTCCTTGAGGGCCTCTAGGATCCCGTATTCCACATAGCCGATCGAGGCGACACTGCCCGCCTCCTGGCTGCCGGCAAAGTGCTCGTCGTAACCCATGATCACCACATAGTCGGCAAAGGCGGCCTGCTCCTCCAGGTCATAATAATCATTGAAATTGTAGGGGACATAGTTGTCGACGGAGATAACCAGGCCCGCGCGCCTGCAGGCGATACTGATCTCGCGGACAAATTCCACGAAATCCTCCCCGTCCTCGGCTGTCAGGCCCTCTATATCGACATTGATGCCGTCGATCCCGAATTCCTGCGCCTGCTCCACCGCCTCGCTGATCACCCGCGTCCGTCCTTCGAGCGTCCGCAGGAACTCTGTGTAGGCGATTCCGTCCTCATTCTGGAAATTGTCGAGGACAGCCCAGACCTGAATATCTCGCTGGTGTGCCATTTTCATATATTTTTTTGAAGCCTTGCTGTTGATCTCCCCGTCCTCGCTCGAGACAGAAAACCAGGTGGGGGCCAGCACATTGATGCCCTTCGTTCCCACAAGCATTCCCTCGATGCTGTTGTTGCTCTCCTGGAAAGAGACCATGTTCCAGGCCATACAGACGCGGCCGTCAAGCCTGCGGTACTGGGGCTCCATCTCGGGTACATCGGTCACGGGTTCCATCTCCCGCTCTGTCGTCTCCGACAGATATTTGTTCTCCACATAGCCGTAATAGCCGTCCGCGGTCTCGATCCTGGTCCAGTCGTCCAGCGGATCCAGCACCAGGACCTCCGTCCCCTCCCCGACAGACGCAATGATCGGGGCCTTCACACCGCCCAGGGTCCGCATATTCGTGTCCCCCTTCAACGTAGCCACAGGCTCCGTCCCCCATTGATTCCGGAGGATGATCCGGTTGGGCTCCGTGTAGGCGGCATAATAGAAATTCGTAAATTTACGCACGTAATCCAGGGCAACATAGAGGGTCTCCCCGTCCATGACAACAGGCGCGTAGGACTCCTGCGTTGCGCCGTTCACGTCGCTCTCCCAGCTCTTCTCTCCGACGCGCGCAGAGATCCGTTCCTCCGGAAGGCAATAGACCAGGGTATTATCCGCGCTGCTGAAATAAAAGCGGTCATTGAGCAGACTCCGGACCATGTCGTAGTCCATATAGCAGGCGCCGTCAAACCGGCGGGCATGCATATCGGAGACCAGGTTTTCATAGATAATGGGAAAATCGTCCTCGTCCATGACCCCGTAGTATTCATTCAGGTCCGCCCGCTCATTGGTATACATATAGTGGTCGTAATAAAGCTTGCAGAAAGTCCCTCCCAGGACCAGGATCAGAAGTATAGTGATCAGATACGGAACGGCTTTCTTCATTGAGACCTCTTTTCCCGAATATCATCCTCTGTATGTAAGGAAAGTGCAGAAAACAAAAAACAGACAGGACCCGTCCACACAGCTGTTCCCGGTTCCGGCAGACAGACCGGGCGGATTATCCGGGACAAAATGTGGATCCGCCGCGCATGCCGGCATACAGCGGACGCCCGCTGTTAACCGCCATTATAACACATCGGGCACACACAGAAAAGAAGGAGCCTGTCCGTGCGCTTCAACACACGGCAAAGCTGCCGGATCAGCCGTTTCTGTCTTCAGAAACCGGATCCCGCGCCGGGCAGGCTCTCCCGGAGACATGGTATAAAGATATGGTGATACAGAGTTTCCGCATTTGCGGACAGACATGCGGTTCGCCGGCCGGGGCGGTCCGGTGACAGGCCCCGTTCATCCGCTCGCCGCAGACAGATATGTTTTGATGTTGAGGGAGCTTTCTGACCGGAGGTAGTTTTTCCGTGAAACCAATCCTCTGCTCCCCGATCCTGCAGGGTGTATCTCAATACAATGCCGAAAATATTCCGGATATTTTACTCTAAAATCAATACATGCTTCCTGATCAGAGGCATATACCCATAGTATGCTTAAAATAGTGTACTTAAATATGTATGAATCGCGAAATCACAGAAAGTACTATATAACAAAGCGTACAAGTACTCTTCTCAATTTATCTATTCAATTATTCACAGGAGCACCGTACAGCTCCTGTCTCACGCACCAGGACTCATCCCTCCTTTCCGATACGGTCTCCCCTTACAGGAACAAGGCTATTGTAGGCACCGTTTTTCTTCTTCCGCAAGCGCTCCGGGTTCCTTAATCACTTAATCCTCCATTCTCGTGAATTTCGCACAGAATCGTTAAGGAGATTAAGGAGTTACGCCGATGCGAAGCCTGCGCGTGAATTGCGTCCGCTGTGTTTTGACCTGACGCGCATCTGCATGCTATGATGGATGCGGCGGGCCATGCGGCCAACTTTTGCATGTGCCCGGCAGGGTCCCGAGCGGACAGACGCAATACTTGTCTGCGAGTCCCGCGCATGCCCGAAGGGCATGATGACGGCTGCGGGCTGCCCGTCATGGCAGCGTCCCCGCAGGCGCGGATCAGCGCCGGACCGCATTTTACACACAAGAGGTTTATGGTTTTATGAAAATAGAAAAAGTCAGCGACAATCAGATCCGGTGCTTTATCACGGGTGAAGAGATGAAAAGCCGCAGTCTGCAGCTCAAAGAGCTCGCCTACGGTACGGAGAAGGCCCGGGATCTGTTTCACGAACTGATGCAGAAGGCCTGGCAGCAGTACGGGTTCGAGACGGAAAACATGCCCGTCATGGTCGAGGCCGTCCCCATGCACGACGACAGTCTGGTCCTGATCATCACCCGCGTGGAGAATCCGGAGGAACTCGACACCCGGTTTTCCAGCTTTGCCCCCTCCGTCAGGAGCGGAGGCGCCGACCACGAGAACCAGATCCCGTCCGCGCTCGGCCAGCTCCTCGATACGATCCGGCAGGAGGGCGGGGGCAGGACACCGTCTGAGGGCAGGACATCGAAGGGAAAGCAGGGGCCCCGCCGCGGTTCCTCACCTGCCGGCAGAGAAGACAGGCCCGCCCGGGAATCCGGGTCTGCAGGTTTTCTCTATACATTCTCCTCCCTGGGTCTGGCATCCCGGGCAGCAGCCGCAGCGGCGGACTTCGAGGGGACCAGCTCTCTCTACCGCGACCCCGCGGACGGCCGCTATTACCTCTTCCTGGAGCCCGGTCCGGATGCCAAAAAAGCCGCCGGCGGCAGCTGGCTCTCCGCCTTCCCCGAGTTCGGAAAGGCGGAATACATCACCCCCGCCAGGGAACAGCACCTGCAGGAGCACTGCGAAGTTCTGTGCGCCAAAAACGCGGTTGAGCGCCTGGTCGAGCTCAACAAAAAAGAGTGAAAAATCTTGTCGATACAAGATTTTTCACTCCGGTGCCTGTGCCGCGGGCCCAGGCACCTGTGATTGCATCGGAGAAACCCGTCCCGGGCTTTCTCCTCGCGTGCCGCTCTGGCGAGCGGAATGGCCGGAAACGGGGGAGACGCCCACTGGATTTTTTATGGAATTCTCCCAAATGTTAGTTGTCATTAACCGCTTTTTTCGTACATTTTAAATGACTATTTTTGTGTACAATCAGGAATTGACATTGCAATTTGCATAGGGCAATGTTAACATAAGTATGCTGGATTCACCCACGGAGCAGGCATTCTGTGGCGGGGATCCGCAGCCCTTAATCCGGTAGCTTTCGGATCGTCCGGTTCCTCCCCCGGGAGGCCGGCGCAGAGCCTTATGGAGGGGCTGCCGGTCCCGGAATCATATTACAGCCGCGGAATCTGAGGGGGATCCGTACAGCCGGACCGTCCCCTGGACGGTCTGCATGGTGGCGCCAGCGATCTGCAACATGTGTTTGCTGCGTTCATCATATTCTCTTATGAACAATGCGGTAACCGCTTAACAATTACAGGAGGACAATGTAATGGCAAGAAAGTTTCTCACCATGGATGGTAACGAGGCTGCTGCACACGCCGCGTACGCGTACACAGAAGTCGCTACCATCTATCCCATCACTCCTTCATCCGTCATGCCCGAGCATGTCGATGAGTGGGCAACTGCCGGAAGAAAGAACATCTTCGGTCAGAAGGTCCAGGTCACTGAGATGCAGTCCGAGGCCGGCGCAGCAGGCGCAGTCCACGGCTCCATCGCAGCTGGTGCTATGACCTCCACTTTCACGGCTTCCCAGGGTCTTCTTCTGATGATCCCCAACCTCTACAAGATCGCCGGCGAAGGTCTTCCGGCCGTCGTCAACGTAGCAGCCCGTGCTGTATGTTCCCACGCGCTGAACATCTTCGGTGATCACTCCGACGTCTATGCTGCACGTCAGTCCGGATGCGCAATGCTCTGCGAATCCTCCGTTCAGGAAGTCATGGATCTGACTCCCGTCGCTTACTGCGCAGCAGTCAAGGGCAAACTGCCTTTCATCAACTTCTTCGATGGTTTCCGTACTTCCCACGAAATCCAGAAGATCCAGGTCTGGGACTATGAGGACCTCGACGAGATGATCGACCACGAGGCGATCGCGGAATTCCGCCGCAACTGCCTGAACCCCACTCATCCCCGTCAGATGGGCTCCGCGCAGAACCCTGACATCTTCTTCCAGACCCGTGAGGCCTGCAATCCTTACTACGATGCAATGCCCGCCATCGTCCAGGAGTACATGGACAAGGTCAATGCCAAGATCGGCACAGACTACAAGCTGTTCAACTACTATGGCGCTCCGGATGCCGAGAAGGTCATCATCGCAATGGGTTCCGTCAACGAGACCATTGAGGAGACCGTCGATTACCTCAACGGCAAGGGCGAGAAGGTCGGCGTGATCAAGGTCCGTCTGTACAGACCTTTCTGCACCGATGCATTCCTCGCAGCCATCCCCAAGACTGTCAAGCAGATCTCCGTCCTCGACAGGACCAAAGAGCCCGGCTCCATCGGCGAGCCTCTGGCACTGGATGTCAAGGCAGCGATCGCAGGCACCGAGTTCAAGGATATCCCCGTGTTCTCCGGCCGTTATGGTCTCGGTTCCAAGGATACCACTCCTGCTCAGATCATCGCAGTCTACAACAACAATACCAAGAAGACCTTCACCATCGGTATCACCGATGATGTCACAAACCTCTCCCTCGATTCCGGCAAGGAGATCGTCACCACTCCCGAAGGCACGATCTGCTGCAAGTTCTGGGGTCTGGGCGCAGACGGTACTGTCGGTGCGAACAAGAACTCCATCAAGATCATCGGCGACAACACCGATATGTACGCACAGGCATACTTTGATTATGATTCCAAGAAGTCCGGCGGCGTGACCATGTCTCACCTCCGCTTCGGTAAGAAGCCCATCAAGTCCACCTATCTGGTACGCCAGGCGAACTTCGTTGCATGCCACAACCCGGCATACATCCGCAAGTTCAACATGTCCCAGGAGCTGGTCGACGGCGGCACCTTCCTGCTGAACTGCAGCTGGGGCGATCCCGAGGGTCTTGAGAAGCACCTTCCTCCGCAGGTCAAGCGCTTCATCCACGACCACAACATTCAGTTCTACACCATCGACGGTGTCAAGATCGGTATCGAGACCGGCATGGGCCCGACCAGGATCAAC
>CACZIO010000048.1:35829-48685 GCA_902781215.1 uncultured Lachnospiraceae bacterium | reverse complement strand
CGCAGTCTGGCTCGCGGACTCGGTCGTGACCGTCCTGATCGTTCTGGGATTCAACAAACATCTGGCGGAGCTCGACGATCTGCGCACCTCCATGCGCATAGTCAGTGACGATTTGAGCGAGCGGATCGGAACACAGACACTCGAGTCCATGCAGCGCATCGATGAGAGCCGCGTTCAGGCCGCGCTGGCCAGGGCGGAGCTCCGGGATGCCGTTGAGGAGGCGCGCGAAAACCGCGCTGCGCTCAATGCCCGGCGCAGACGCGAGGCGGAAGAGCGCGCCCGCCAGCTCCGCGCAGCGATCAGGAAGCGCCATGTTTTCGGCGCCCGCCGCCTGATGAATGCCTTCCCCGGGCTGGACTATGAGAACGAAGTCTACAATGCGATCATGCAGGAGATCCGGGCGGAGATCTACGGAGAGGGCCGAGGAGAAAAAACGAAGGGCGAGAATCCATCTGCCTGAAATAAAAGCAAACTGCTGAAAAACAATAAACCGCCTTCACCCCGCTGACTGCGGAGGCGGGAGACTTCTGCAAAGATATGAAAAAAACGGAGAAGCGTCCGGGAAGACGTTTCTCCGTTTTTATCTCAGTGGGGGAAAGCCCCCGCTTCTATAAGCGATGGGATAAAAGTTGCAACTTGCTTGTCTCAGTGGTGGGTCACAATACCCCACTGAGATAAACGCTCCGCGAGGATGCGCCCGGATACAGCCATGATCCTCTGTTATTCCTGTTATTCCGGCACGGAAATCCGTCCGGTCAGGGCGGTCCAGGCGGCGGTCTTCGGGGAGGCCAGATAGATCTGTACCTTGGATGTGCCCATGCGGCCCAGGAAGTTGCGGTTGTTGGTGGCGACGACGACCTCGTTGTCGGTCAGGATGCCGCCCGCGCGTCCGCAGCAGAGGCCGCAGCCGGGGTGGGTGATCATGGCGCCGGCCTCGGCCAGGGTCTCCAGGATCCCGGCCTCCAGGGCCTCGCGGTAGATCTTGCGGCTGGCGGGTGTCACGATCATCTTGACGAAGGGCGCGATCTTTTTACCCCTGAGAATGTCCGCAGCGGCGGCCAGGTCCTCCAGGCGGCCGTTGGTGCAGGAACCCAGGAAGACCTGGTCCACAGCCAGACCCGCGATCTCGCTGACGGGGTGGATGTTGTCCACCTGCGAGGGACATGCGGCGACGGGGACGAAGTCCTCCGCCCGGTAGGTGAGGACACGCTCATAGGCAGCGTCTGGGTCGCCCTTGAGACTCTGCAGGAAGGCGTCGTTTTTAAAGTCCTCCGCGGAGATACCGCAGTACTCGGCGGTCTTCTCATCGGGGGCGAAGAGGCCGCACTTGGCGCCGCACTCGACGGTCATGTTGGACATGGTCATGCGGCTGGCGACTGACATGGCGTCAAAGGTGCTGCCGACAAATTCCAGCGACTTGTAGGTCGCGCCGTCCGCCCGCAGGTCGCCCAGGATCTGCAGGATGACGTCCTTGGAGCTGACATTGGCCGGGAGTGTCCCGTTGACCTCGACCTTGATGGTCTCGGGGACCCGGATCCAGAGCTTGCCGGTCCCCAGGATGCCCGCCATCTCGGTGTAGCCGATGCCGGTGGAGAAGGCGCCCACACAGCCGTAGGTGACGGTGTGGCTGTCCGTGCCGAAGGCGATGTCGCCGGGCTTCACATAGCCCGCCTCCGTCATCAGCTGGTGGCAGATGCCGTCCGAGCGGTGGACATTTTTGACCCCGTATTTTGCCGCGAAGGCATCGCCTTTCGCGAAGTGGCGGGCGTCGTCCAGCTGGCTGGCCGGGACCAGGTGGTCGTAGATCAGGACCATTTTGTCCGGATCCCAGATCTTCGAGAAGCCCATCTCCTCAAATTTATCCGCCACAAAGGGGATAAAAATATCGTGGACCATGACGCGGTCGACGTTGACGGTGACGATCTCTCCGGGAGTGACGGATTCACGTCCGATGTTGTGCGCGATGATTTTTTCAATCAGTGTCATACCCATCTGCTTACTCCTTTCCGATCCCGTTCAGGCGCTGCATGGCCCTGACCAGGCCGCCGGCGTCCAGGATATCGAGCAGGTTCTGCGGCAGCGGGGAGATCGGGTAGGTCTTGTCCCCGTAGAGGATGCTGTCGCCCACACGGACAGTGATCTCGTCCCCCTCCTTCACATCTCTGACCAGGTCCGCGTTCTCGATCAGCAGCAGGCCGTTGTTGATCGCGTTGCGGAAAAAGATGCGGGCGTAGGAGCCGGCGATCACGCAGCGGATGCCGAGTGCCTTGATGACCTCGGGCGCCTGCTCGCGGGAGGAGCCGCAGCCGAAGTTTTTGCCCGCGACGATGATGTCGCCCTCATGGATCTGCGCCGCCATCTCCGGGCGGAGGGGCGAAAAGGCATAGGGGCACATGTCCTTGACGGTCTTCATAGCCAGATATTCCGTGGGCATGATGATGTCCGTGTCGATATCATCGCCCAGGAGCCAGACTTTTCCGGTGAATTCTTCCATGGTTTTTCCTTTCTGCTTACAGATCTTTCGGCGCACAGATCTCGCCCTTGACAGCCGAGGCGGTGACGGTGGCCGCGGAGCCGAGATAGACGAAGGAGTCGCGGTGGCCCGCGCGCCCCTTGAAGTTGCGGGTGCCGGTGCTGATCAGGGTCTCACCCTCACCGATGACGCCCTGGCAGCTCCCCCAGCATACGCTGCAGTTGGGGTTCATGACGATGGCGCCCGCCTCCATGAAGGTGTCCAGGATGCCTTCCTTCAGGGCGGCCAGGAAGACCTCGCGGCTGGCGGGGACAACGAGGAAACGGACGGTCGGAGCGACCTTGCGGCCCTTGATGATGGATGCGCCCAGGCGCAGGTCCTCCAGGCGGCCGTTGTTGCAGGAGCCGAGGAAGGCCTCGTTGATCTTAATGCCGGTGCAGTCGGAGACCGGTACGATGTTGTCGACAAAGTGGGGCTTTGCGACGACGGGGACGATGGTCGAGAGGTCGATGTCATAGACCTTCTCGAACTTTGCGTCGGGGTCACTGCTGAAGCAGGCCGCGGGCTCCCTGCCGCCGTGTGCCGCGAGGTAGTCCAGAGTGACCTGGTCGACCTCCATCAGGGCGGTCTTGGCGCCCGCCTCGACGCAGAGGTTGCAGATGGCGATGCGGTCGCTCATGGTGAGCGAGGCCATGCCGGGGCCGGCGAATTCCATGGCGTGGTAGTTGGCGCCGTTGGCCCCGATCTGTCCGATGATGGTCAGGATCAGGTCGCGGGCAGTCGCCCCGTTCCCCAGCTGCCCGCTGAGGTTGAAGCGGAGGGTCTCCGGGACCAGGACCCAGGACTTGCCGGTCACCATGCCGTAGAGATAATCCGTACATCCGACGCCGGTGCCGAAGGCCCCGAGGGCACCGTAGGCACAGGTGTGGCTGTCCGCGCCGAAGATCAGCTGGCCGGGAACCACGTGGTTCTCGATCATGACCTGGTGACATACGCCGGCGCCCTCATAGAAGGTGATGCCGTGCTCCTTGGCGAAATCGCGCATTTTTTTCTGCGAGGCAGCGGTCTTGGGGCTGTCGCAGGGGACGTTGTGGTCCACGATCCAGACGAGCTTGGAGACGTCGGCGATGCGCGGGTGCTTGAGGTTGTTGTACATATCGATGGTCAGATGCGTGGTGCCGTCGTTGCTCATGAGGTAGTCGAGCTCGACGGTGTGGATATCATTCGCGTGCGCCTCCGCGACGCCCGCGGCCCTCGCCACGATCTTTTCCGCAATGGTCATTCCCATAGTTTTTCTCCTGTCAAAATCAGTGTTCCGGACCCGGTATGAATGCAGGCTCCGGGCAGTTCAGATGTGCAGCTGCGGAATCTGTCGCCGGGACGTCAGTCCTGATTCAGTGACGCGATCAGGCCGCCCTGGTCCAGGATCCCCTGCAGGTGGGCCGGCAGCTTTGTGCAGGCGTAGGTCTGTGTGCCCGCGGTCACGGTGCCCTCGCTCATGGAGAGCTCGATCTCATCGCCGCTCTGTACATGGTCGTAGAGGTCCTTGCAGACAATGGCCGGAAGCCCGATGTTGATACAGTTGCGATAGAAGATACGCGCGAAGGATTTGGCCAGGACAGCCCTGACCCCCAGTGCCTTCAGCACGCTCGGCGCCTGCTCGCGGGAGGAGCCGCAGCCGAAATTCTCGGCGGCGACGACATAGTCGCCGGGCCGGACATTCGCCGCGAAGTCCGCGTCCAGGGACTCGAAGGTGTGCGGCGCCATTTCCTCGACGGAGGGAAAGAGCAGATACTGGGAGGCGATGATCTGGTCTGTATCCACGTCGTTGTCGAATCTGAATACTTTACCCATGATGTTCCTTTCGTGTGGTTGCTGAAGTGTGCGATGAAAAAATATGATGAAAAAGTATGATGTAAAGACCGGAGGGCGCGGCGGCATATTGACGGGCCGGATCTGACAAACCTCATGTGTCCCGACATCATTCCAGAACATTTTTACCGCTTTACAGCGGTGAAATCTTCCTAATCATACCACAAAACCGGGACAGAGACATTGAAAATATCCGGTTTCCTGTTAAGATTATAGTAAACGTATTTATTCAATGCGTTTACTGTAATTGATGTGCACGGATTTGCAGAGGAATTCTGCCGCTTACGCGGCGCAAATCCGGCGCGGGGACCGGCTCAAAACGCAAGCGTTTTGTTCGGCTCCTAAAAAAAAAGGACCGGCTCAGACGGGCGTGTGCAGCGGCGGATGAGGACCGGTCCGGCACGGACACAGGAATGTAAATGATATAAAAAAGAAACAAAGAGGACCAGGACAATGAAAAAAATGATCGTCTCTATCTGCGCCATCGCGGCCATCATGGTCATTGCGATCACATCGATCGCGGTTCCGGAAAAACACTGATCCGGACGCCGGCGCGGACGCGCTGCTTCAGCAGAGAACAGAAAATCCCGGTGCAGGCCATATGGGTCCGCACCGGGATTTTTATTCTTTTATTTGTGAGACATTATTTTTTGATGGAGGGCTTGAGGAGCAGGTCGCAGTCCACGTAGCCGTTGATGCCCGGAACCTTGCCTCTGGAGGTGAACTGCCAGACATCGTACTGTGTGGGTGCCGACATCTTGTTGGCGTGCAGCCAGGGATTGGCGCCCGGTTTGTTGTTGCCCCAGATGGCGTACCAGGTGGAATATCTGGTTAGCTTGGAGGGGGTGTAATAGTTGTTCAGGTATTGCAGGTTGAAGTAGTAACCCGCGCGGTAGCCGCCCTTTGTGATGGTGTCGCAGAAGGCAGCGGTCATATCTGTGATGTTGCTGCGCCAGTTGACCTTCTTGAAGGCTTTGCTGCCCATGAACTTCTTGGCCTTGGTCATGGAGTCATACTCCCAGTCGAAGTAGACGGGGAGGTTGAGGCCGTAGCCCTTGATGATGCGCAGGCAGTGGTTGGCCTCGTTGATGGCCTGCTGCCGCGTGTAGGCGTAGCTGAAATAGTAGACACCGACCGCCAGGCCCGCGGCCTTCGCGTTCTTGATATTCTGATAGAAATAGCTGTCCGTGTTCATGGAGCCGCCGGCCTTGTACTTGCCGTAGCCGCATCGGATGATGACCGCGCTGACGCCGGAGGACTTGACCTTGTTGAAGTCGATCTTGCCCTGCCACTGGGAGACGTCGAGCACATGCGCATAGCGGCTGGAGGCGGGAGCAGGCTGGGCGGCAGCGGTGACCGTGCGGACCAGTTTGCCGTTTCCGTCGAACTGGTAGGTCGCGTTTCCGATTTTGTGTGTCCCGGTCAGCATTGCGCCGCTGCTGCTCAGGTAATACCAATTGCCGCCGTGCTTCAACCACCCGGTCTGCATCGCGCCGCTGGCGCTGAGATAGTACCACTTTCCACTGAGCTTTCGCCACCCGGTCTGCATGATACCTTTTCCATTTAAGTAGTACCATTTGCCGCCGATCTTCTGCCAGCCTGTCATCACAGCACCTTTGTGTGGCTTGGAGGCGGGATTAAGATAATAGTAATATC
This sequence comes from uncultured Lachnospiraceae bacterium, assembly GCA_902781215.1. Classification (GTDB taxonomy): domain Bacteria; phylum Bacillota; class Clostridia; order Lachnospirales; family Lachnospiraceae; genus CAG-791. The sequence goes on along the minus strand of CACZIO010000048.1, from coordinate 42,684 downwards.
CGTCTATTTTACGCCATCCGGTCAGGATCTTGCCCTTGCCCTTGGCGCCGGTGGTCCGGCTCGCGAAATATTTCTTTCCGCCGGTGGTGAAGAAGCCGACCTTCAGATTCCCGTTGGAATCAAAGAAATAATAGCTGCCCTTATACTTGACGAAGCCCTTTTTGTATTTCCCGCTCGAGGAGCGAAGACGCCACTGGCCGTTGACCTTCTTCCATTTGGCGGAAGAAATATCCAGCTGTGAGATGGCTTCGGATCTGCTTTTGACAAATGAATCGCTGCTGACGACGGCCTCAGAAGTCTGCCCGGACACAGCCGCGGTAGTTATATCCGTGTCGGCTGTCACGGCTGCTCCCGCGGAGACGCTGAACATGCCCAGCGTGAGGGAGAAGAGCAGGAGACCGGCGACCAGCTTTTTGAACTGATCTTTCATGGAACCCTCCGATTTCTGTACGGTTGCGTTGAATCTGGTATTGACGGTGATGTGATGTGCGGTGTTTACGGTTGCTTTCAGACAATTGTCTGCTTTTAACAATTATTTATTGAAGAAACAGTTTCTGTATCAAATCAGTTTAACAGTATAGCCTCTTTTTGATGTGATGTCCACGACTTAAACAGAAGATGTTCACATTTTAGACAAAAAAAGAACACCAGAACCGGGAATTCTCCTCAGAAGTGGTGCTCTCAAGTGCGCCGTCAGGGACTCGAACCCTGGACACCCTGATTAAGAGTCAGGTGCTCTACCAACTGAGCTAACAGCGCATATGTTTTTCGGGGTTGTCCCCGGCGCTCTTGCCGAACGCAAGTGTTATTATATGCGAAGGTATTGGGAAATGCAAGCACTTTTTTAAAAAATTTTTAAAATATTTTTCCGCTACATTTTCGGGCAATATTCCGGGCAAAATCGTATGCCTGCACAAAGCGGGGCGCACAAAGCGGGATGGACCACATGCGATCTGGCGCTCTGCCACCGGCAGCCTCCGGCAGGGCCTGAATGCGGGCGTCCGGTCCCGGGCCTCGGGCCGGGCGCTGTTCCGGAGATCCCGGGCAGGGGCCCATATTGCAAAGGTTCGCGATTCATAAATGCAGGAACTATGCTATAATGAGGCGAATCGCCCCGGCCGGAGAATAGGCCGGCGGGTTCATACAGCCTGAGCACCGGGAATTTCGCGAACATACATGGCGAAGTCATATGGGAAAAGATCAGGGCATATCAGGAAAAAATTTAAGAAAACATTTCAGAAACATATAGGAAATCACATAGGGAAACATCAAGAAGACATATAGGATAACATTAAGAAGACACATAGAAAGAAGCAGAAGAAACCGGCATATGAGCATGATTTTTGAGACACACGCACATTATAATGACGAAGCCTTCCTGGAGGACCGGGAGGAGATCTTCGCGCAGCTGAAGGACAGGGGGATCGGACGGGTCGTGAACATCGCCTCGGACCTGGCCAGCATCGATGAGTGCCTGGACCTGGCGCACCGCTATCCCTTTATGTACTGCGCCCTGGGGATCCACCCCTCGGACAGCGCCCCCCTCACGGACGAGCTGCTGGCCGGGATCAGGGACAAGCTCGATGATCCCCGGGTGGTCGCGGTCGGCGAGATCGGGCTGGACTACTACTGGGACACGCCGGACCGAAAGATCCAGAAGCACTGGTTCGAAGCCCAGCTGGAGATGGCCCGCGAGGCGGACCTGCCGGTCGTCATCCACTCCCGCGAGGCGGCGCAGGACACCATGCAGCTGATGCAGGACCACCGCGCGCAGGAGATCGGCGGCGTGGTCCACTGTTACTCCTACAGCCTGGAGCTGGCGCGGGAATTTGTCAAAATGGGCTTTTTCATCGGGATCGGCGGCGTCGTGACCTTCAAAAACGCCCGCAAGCTCAAGGAGGTGGCGGCAGGCATTTCGCTGGAAAACATCGTCCTGGAGACCGACAGCCCCTACCTGGCCCCCGTGCCCTTCCGCGGAAAACGTAACAGCTCCCTCAACCTGCCCTATGTCGCGGAGGCCATCGCGCAGCTGCGGGGGATCAGCGCGGAGGAAGTCATCGCCCGCACGGAGGAGAACGCGGAGCGTCTCTACAGGCTGCGCTGAAGAAGACAAAAAAAGAAGGCGGATACAAGCCATGCCCTTACAGGCTGCGCTGAGGCGTCGAAGAAGATCGATGATGAGAGCGGGACTTCCTGTCCGGACAGGACGGAAACACCGGGCATACGGAAAATAATGAACACAGAAAATACAGAGAAAATACTGAACACAGAAGATACGAATCAGGAATTTTTTTGACAGGAAAGGACAGCAGATTGGATAGAGATATATTATTTGGCGGGATGCCCGGGCAGGCACCCAAACTCACATCCCCGGGCGTGACACGCGCCGTTCTGGCACAGTTCGGGATCCACGCCCGCAAAAAATACGGCCAGAACTTCCTGACCGACAGAGGGATCGTGACAGGGATCATCGATGCGGCCGGCATCACGGAGGACGACTGTGTCCTGGAGATCGGCCCGGGAATCGGGACCATGACCCAGTACCTCTCCGAGGCGGCGGGGCATGTCGTCTGCGTGGAGATCGACACGAACCTGCGCCCGGTCCTGGACCAGACCCTGGCGGGCTATGACAATGTGGATGTGATCTGGCAGGACATCCTGCGGACGGACCTGGAGGAGCTTGCGGAGGAATACAACGAGGGCAGGCCGCTCAAAGTGGTCGCGAACCTCCCCTATTATGTGACGACCCCGATCCTGCTCTACCTGCTCGAGGAGAAGGGATGCTTTGAGAGTATCACTGTCATGGTGCAGAAGGAGGTCGCCGACCGGATCTGCGCCGGTGCCGGCAGCAAGGAATACGGGGCCCTCTCCCTGGCGGTCCAGTATTATTCGGACCCGGAGATCGTGCTCAAGGTCCCGCCCGCCTGCTTTATGCCCCGTCCCGCCGTGGAGAGCGCGGTCCTGCACCTGCAGGCCTATGAAAAGCCCCCTGTGGACGCGGATGAGGAAGTCCTCTTCGCCCTGATCCGGGCCTCCTTCAATCAGCGCCGCAAGACCCTGGCCAACGGGATCGCCAACGGCTTCCGCTGCAGGAACAAAACCCTGTCCCGCGCGGACGTCGAGACCTCTCTCGAGGCCATGGGCCTGTCCCCCTCCATCCGGGGTGAGAAGCTGTCGCTGGAACAGTTCGCCGCCCTCAGCAGGACCCTGGCGGAGCGCGGGCTTGTTTGAAAGAGACCGCATTGCGGCCATGCCGGAAAGGCATTTTCAGGACCCTCCGGAGGCGCGGCTTTCTTTGACATCACTATAGCCCCTGTGCTAAACTGAACTGATAGAAATAACGCCGCAGACAGTCGGCCGGCCAAATCCGGTTCCGTGGCCGGATGGCGGCCGCGATGAAGAAATAGAAGACGTTTCAAGAGGACTTATACATTGGATAGATATGAATTAAAAGTGAGCCTGGATGAGATCGACAGCCTGATCGCGGAGAGACGGTTCCGGGAGGCTGCCGAGCTGGCGGATACGATCGACTGGACGCGGGTCCGGGGCGTGCATGTCCTTTGCAGGATCAGCGACCTGTATAAGATCAACAAGAGATACAAGGACAGCCGGGACCTGATGGAGATGGCCTACGAGCGGAATCCGTCCGGCCGCAAGATCATCTATTCGCTGTGCGAGCTCGAGCTGAAGCTCAACAACTACATCCACGCGCTGCAACTCTACAACGCCTTTATCAATGTGGCGCCGCGCGACGCGGACAGGTTCCTCCTCCAGTACAAGCTCTATAAAAAACAGGACGTGAACGTGTACGAGCAGATCGCGGTCCTGGAGGAGTTCCTGCAGCACGATTTCAGGGAGCGCTGGGCCTATGAGCTGGCGACCCTCTATCTGCGCGCCGGCGAGGAACAGCGCTGCATCAGCCAGTGCGACGAGATCGTCGCCTATTTCGGGGACGGCCGTTTCGTCATCCGCGCCCTGGAGCTGAAAAAATCACTGACCCCGCTCACGCCCCAGCAGGAGGAGCGCCTGCAGGTCCTCAAGAACGGCGGAACCATTGCGCCCCCTGTGCCTGCGCAGGAGACGGCGGACAGCTCTGAAGCCGGGAGCGGGGAGACAAGCCAGTCAGGCGGTGAGACAGCGGAGGAGACGGCGAAGCCTGCAGGGGAGTCTGTGCCTTCAGGGGCCCGGGAATCTTCACAGGAGCCGGACGCAGGTAAAAAGAGCATTCCTTCGACCGATACGATCCCCGCGGACCCGCGCAGCATTCTGCCCGCCTCCGTCCGGAAGGCAAAACCCGCGCCTGCAGAGGAACCTGTGGTTGAAAAGGAAACCGCAGCCGAAAAAGAGTCTGCAGTCGAAGCTGAACCGGCCCCCGCTGAGGAGGAGTCCGACAGCGGAGAACCCGCTGCAAGCCCCGAGGAGTACACGGATGTCCTCCTGCGCGACGCAAAGATGCAGGAGACGATCGCCCGCGGCATGCAGGAGATCGGAGATTACGACAGTGTGCTCGCCCAGGAGACCAGCGGCCAGCTCGCCATGGTGATGGAGGAGGAGCCGCAGGAGGAAGCCCAGATCGAGGGCCAGCTCAACCTCGAACAGATCATGTCCGAGTGGGAGAAGATCCGCAAAGACAGTGAGCAGCAGCGGCTGGCGGAGGCCCGCCGCCGTGTCATGGAGCGGTCGGAGGAAGCCATGCGGGAACTCTACGGCCACGAAAAGCAGGCGGAAGAGCAGCTCGAGAGCGGCAGCACCCGCTCCTGGAAGAAAGCGGATGTGGAGGACGGCCTCCGCAAAAAAAACAAGAAGAACCGCAGGAAATAAGAGCAAAAAATACTGTCGATACAGTTTTTTTGTTTCGGAGGTTTGTGACGGAGCACAAACCTACATCTGAACGGCACGACGGCCCAGGCACCTGTGAGCGCATCGGAGAAACCCGTCCCGGGCTTTCTCCTCGCGTGTCTCAGCGCAGGAGTGCTTCGACATGTATGTAACAGTGACAATCAGGAACAGAAAGGGGACCTTATGGCTGCTAACGCGACAGACGAGAGGGTTTTTGTATCGGAGACAGATGCTTATCTGTTTGGTAACGGGACGCACTACGATATTTACAAAAAACTTGGCGCCCATCCTTCTGTAGAGGACGGTAAGAAGGGCTTTTTCTTCGCTGTCTGGGCACCGAACGCAAAGGCGGTGCATGTGACCGGCAATTTCAATTTCTGGGATGAGACAACGCATCCCATGAAAAAGCTCAACGACGGCGGCATCTGGACCCTGTTCATTCCGGATCTGGGCGCCGGCGAGCTCTACAAGTACTGCATCACGACGGCGGACGGGACCAAGGTCTACAAGGCGGATCCCTTCGCCAATTCCGCGGAGCTCCGTCCCGGCACAGCCTCCAAAACCGCGGATATCACCGGCTTCCGCTGGACCGACGGGCGCTGGATGAACAAGCGGGGCAAAAAGAACCCCAACCAGCAGCCTCTGGCCATCTACGAGTGCCACATCGGCTCCTGGATGAAGCATCCCGACGGAGGGGACGGCTTCTACACCTACCGCGAGTTCGCGGACCGCATCGTGGACTACCTCAAGGAGCTCCGCTATACCCATATCGAGCTGATCGGCATCTCCGAGCACCCCTTCGACGGGTCCTGGGGCTATCAGGTCACCGGCTACTATGCGCCGACTTCCCGCTACGGAACGCCCAATGACTTCATGTACATGATCAACAAGCTCCACAATGCCGGCATCGGCATCATCCTGGACTGGGTTCCCGCCCATTTCTGCCCGGATGCCCACGGCCTTGCGAAGTTTGATGGCACCTGCATCTTTGAGGATCCCGATCCCCGCCGCGGCGAGCACCCCGACTGGGGCACCCGCATTTTCAACCTGGCCAAGCACGAGGTCAGCAATTTCCTGATCGCCAATGTCTTCTACTGGATCCGCGAGTTCCACATCGACGGCATCCGGGTCGACGCGGTCGCTTCCATGCTCTACCTGGACTACGGCAAGAAGGACGGCCAGTGGCTGCCCAACAAGTACGGCGGAAACGAGAACCTCGACGCGATCGAGTTCTTCAAGCATCTCAACTCCGTCGTTCACGGCGCCCACCCCGGCTTCCTGACGATCGCCGAGGAGTCCACCGCCTGGCCCAAGATCACGGCCAGGCCCGAGGATGACGGACTCGGCTTCGACTTCAAGTGGAACATGGGCTGGATGCATGACTTCTGCGAATACATGAAGCTGGATCCGGTCATGCGCAAGGGCGACCACAACGGGATGACCTTCGCCATGAGCTACAACAGCGCGGAGAACTATATCCTGCCGCTGTCCCACGACGAGGTGGTCCACCTCAAGTGCTCCATGGTGGAGAAAATGCCCGGCTACCGCGTGGACAAGTACTCCAACCTCCGCCTCGGCTACACCTTCATGTTCGGTCACTGCGGCAAAAAGCTCCTCTTCATGGGCCAGGAATTCGGCCAGGAGCGCGAGTGGAGCGAGGCGCGCGAGCTCGACTGGTTCCTGCTCTCCGATGATCAGAACAAGGGCATGAAGTGGTATGTGACAAAGCTCCTGGAGCTCTACAGAAGCCACAAGTGCCTCTACGAGATCGACAATGACTGGGGCGGCTTCGAGTGGATCAACGCCAACGACGCGGACCGCAGCATCTACAGCTTCCTGCGCAAGGCGCCCTCCAGCCGCAAGGGCCTTGTTTTTGTCCTCAATATGACGCCCGTGAAATACGAGGGCTACAGGGTCGGCGTTCCGGTCAAGGGCCGCTACAAGCTCCTGCTCAACAGCACCGAGAAGCAGTTCGGCGGCTTCGGCGACACGCCTGTGCCCGAGGTCATCCGGGCA
>CACZIO010000048.1:0-35821 GCA_902781215.1 uncultured Lachnospiraceae bacterium | reverse complement strand
CCGAAGGGGGTAAACGTGGTATTACATGAATCTGCAGAAGACTATCTCGAGACCATCCTGATCCTGTACGAGAGAAACGGACAGGTGCGCTCGATCGATATCGTCAACGAGATGAACTTCTCCAAGCCGAGCATCAGCATCGCGATGAAAAAGCTTCGCGAGAACGGCTTTATACGTATGGATGTCAACGGGCTGATCACGCTGACACCCGAGGGCCGGGAGATCGCCGAGCGCATCTACTCGCGCCACAAGCTGCTGACCAGGGTCCTCGAGGCCATCGGTGTCGATCCCAAAAAGGCCGAGGACGAGGCCTGCAAGATCGAGCACGACATCGATGACGACACCTATGAGAAGATCGGCGCTTTCTACCGGAAATATACAGCGGAGCAGGAGGACGCCTGACGGAAGCGGCAGCGCATGCTTTGCATGTGCGGAAGATGCTGCCCTTACGGGCAGCCCGCAGCCGCCAACATGCCCTTCGGGCCTGCGCAAGACTTGCAAGCGAGTCTTGAAAAAAACAGAGACGAAACGACTACAGGGACAAAAGGAGTTTATAAAATGGTCAGAATTACCATGAAAGACGGCGGGGTCATTGACCTTGAACTCGATGCCAAGGCGGCCCCGATCACGGTGGAAAACTTTCTGAAGCTCGTCAACGACAAGTTCTATGACGGAACGATCTTCCACAGGGTCATCCCGGGATTCATGATCCAGGGCGGCGATCCTCAGGGCACCGGTATGGGCGGCCCCGGCTGGACCATCAAGGGCGAGTTCAGCGCCAACGGCGTTGACAACCCGATCAAGCATGTGAGGGGCGTCATCAGCATGGCCCGCGCCATGGATCCCGACAGCGCCGGCAGCCAGTTCTTCATCATGCACGCGGACGCGGATTATCTGGACGGCCAGTACGCGGCCTTCGGTCATGTCGTGAACGGCATGGATGTCGTCGACCGCATTGCCGCGACACCCACCAACCGCTGGAACGGCGACCGGCCCTATGAGGACCAGGTCATGGAGACGGTGCGCGTTGTGGAGGAATAATCGATCGTGAGAGTTTTTTCGAACAGTAAAAGAAAATCTCTGCGCAGGGGAGCGTGGAGGCAGGGCATCTGTGTCCTGCTCTCCGTGCTTCTCCTTTTTTCTGTCACTGCCTGCGGGAAAAAAGACGGTGCGGGGACAGACAGCGCGGAAAGCGGAAGTACAGGAGCGGAGGCGGCCCAGGCGGCCCCCGGCGGAAATTCCACAGGGAAGGGAAAGGAAGCGGCCTCGGCCGGACAGACGGGGCAGGAGATCGAGATCCCGGAAAAGCCCCGGAAGACGGAGGACGGCGGCATCTCCATGGATGTCTTTGCCATGGATACCTATATGACCCTGCTGGCCTATGGGGAAAACGCGGAGGAAGCCATTCTGGCGGCCGCGGCGGAGATCCACCGTCTGGATGACCTTCTCTCCACCGGCAACCCGGAGAGTGAGATCTCGAAGCTCAATGCCGCGGGCGGCGGGACGATCTCGGCCGATGTGGAAGAGCTGATCGCCCGGGCCGGGGAGATTCACACGGAGACAGGCGGTCTCTTCGACATCTCGATCTATCCCGTCATGAGACTCTGGGGCTTTCCGACACAGGAATACAGGGTCCCGGACAAGACAGAGATCGAAGAGACGCTGAAGCTGGTCGATGCCGCGCAGATCACGGTCACGGAAGTGCCTGCTGCGGGCCAGGCCGCGACCACGGCTCCGGATGCCGCCCAGACAGCGGCGCCGTCGGAAGGGACAGCTCCCGCTGCAGAGGGGACTGAACCGGCAGCAGCCCCCGCGGCTGATGCAGCAGCCCCCGCGGCTGATGCTGCGGCACCTGCAGATGCACCCGCTGAGGAGAGTGCCCCCGCAGCAGAGCAGGGCGCACCGGCGGAGACTGCGCCTGCCGCAGACGGCTCCGCGGAGCAGGCCGCGGAGGCGACTGGAGAGGTCGAGGCGCCCGCCGCGGTAGAGGCTCAGGCGGCGGCTCCGCAGCGGGTCTATGTGCAGGTCTCAGCGGCGGAAAATGCTGAAGCGGCACCTTCTGCGGAGAACACTGATTCTGCCGCCGGCGAAGTGGCCCAGGCGGCAGCGGAGGGTGCAAATGCAGCCGTAGAGACGGGCCCCGCAGAGACAGCGCCCGCGGAGGAAAACCCTGCTGCGGATGCAGCAGCCCCTGCGGCTGATGCTGCGGCCCCCGCGGCCGATGCTGCGGCCCCTGCGGATGGAACGGCCCCTGCAGCAGATGCAGCAGCCCCCGCGTCTGATGCAGCAGCCCCTGCGGCTGATGCTGCAGCCCCTGCGGCAGAAAACGCCGCCGAAGCACAGACCGAAGCGCCCGTGGAAACAGAGACCAAGGTGTCCTTTGGCATCACCGGCATGGAGATCGATCTGGGTGGAATCGCCAAGGGCTACACCAGCAGCCGGGTGATGGACATCTTCCGCGAGCACGGCGTCAAGCACGGGCTTGTGAGCCTGGGCGGCAACGTGCAGGCCATCGGGACCAAGAAAAACGGCAAGCCCTGGCGCGTCGCCATCCAGAATCCCGAGAGCGAGATGGAGTACCTGGGCGTGCTCAATATCGAGGACAAATGCGTCATCACGTCGGGCGGCTATGAACGCTATTTTGAGAAGGACGGGGTGCACTATCACCATATCATCGATCCCAGGACCGGCTATCCCGCGGACAGCGGCCTGATCTCGGCGACCATCATCAGCGATGACGGCGCCCTGGCCGACGGCCTCTCCACCTCTCTTTTCATCATGGGCAAGGACGAGGCGGAGAAATACTGGCGCGAGCATGCGGATGACTTCGACTATATCCTGGAGGACGAGGATGGTACCCTCTACGTGACAGAGGGGGCGGACGAGATCCTCACGACCGACAACCGGACCATCGTGATCCGAAAGTGAAAATAGAAGTGGGGATCCTCCCCCATTGAGATAAATACAGGAAAACACGACAGGCGGTCCGCTGCGGGCTCACCCGGTGAGGGTGGGACTGAGCGGACCGCCTTTTTTAGGAGATTCCCGCCGGGCCGCCTCATCCCTGATTCTACATTCGGGCTCTGGGCCGGCACTACATTTTTGTATATTTATACAAATAATGAATTGCACTTCGTTGACTTTACTGCTTTGACGTATTAACATAATAGAAGTTTTTATGTCTGCCGGAGCACTTCTGCATGGAAGACGGTTTTTCGTGCAGGGCTGTGGAACGGAAACAGCCGGACATGAGGCGTAAAGGGGAAATATTCTTTCCGGTATCGTACAGAATGCGGTAAACCGTCTGCCGCCAATGGAAATGCCGGACATTAAAGGGGAAAAAAGTTATGGAAAACAAGCAACGCACTGTGAGGGTGACGGTCGCGGCCTTTGTCGCAGTCTTCATCTTCCTGGTCATCTCGGCCTTTGTGACGACACCGGAATCCGTGCAGCAGAGCTTCTGGTCGCTGCTGCCTCCCATCATTGCCATTGTCCTGGCGCTGGTGACAAAAGAGGTCTACAGCTCGCTTTTTATCGGAATTCTGACAGGATCCCTTCTGTATTCCGGATTCAGCTTTGAGGGGACCATGACCCACATCTTCAGCGACGGCATCATCGCGTCTCTGGCGGATTCCTGGAATGTCGGTATCCTGATCTTCCTGGTCATCCTGGGAACGATCGTGCAGCTCATGAACCGGACCGGCGGCAGCGCGGCCTTTGGCAACTGGGCGAGCCGCAGGATCCGGTCCCGCGAAGGGGCCCAGCTGGCCACCATTGCGCTCGGCGTCCTGATCTTTATCGACGACTATTTCAACTGCCTGACCGTCGGCAGCGTCATGCGCCCGGTCACGGACAAATTCAAGGTATCCCGCGCCAAGCTGGCCTACCTGATCGACGCCACGGCGGCGCCGGTTTGCATCATCGCCCCCATCTCCAGCTGGGCGGCGGCGGTCGCGGGCTTTGTCGAGGGCGAGAACGGCCTCGCGCTCTTCATCCGGACCATTCCCTACAACTACTACGCCCTGCTCACCATCGCCATGATGGTCATGATCGTCCTCATGCACATCAATTACGGCCCCATGGCGGAGCACGAATACAATGCGGAGTTCAACGGAGATATCTACACGACCCCGGACCGGCCCTACGCCGACGCCAAGGATGAGGCCCAGGGCAATGTCGGCATTGTTCTGGACATGCTGATCCCCATCTTCTCCCTGATCATCTGCTGTGTCATCGGCATGATCTACACCGGCGGCTTCTTCAGCGGGGAGACCTTTATCGATGCCTTCGCCAACAGCGACGCCTCCGTCGGCCTGGTGCTCGGCTCCTTCAGCGCCCTGATCATCACCATGGTCTACTACATGTTCCGCAACACCCTGTCCTTCGAGGAAATGATGGGCTGCCTGCCGGACGGCTTCAAGCAGATGGTTCCCGCCATCCTGATCCTGACCCTGGCCTGGACCCTGAACGGCACGACCGCCAGCCTGGGCGCCAAGGAATTCGTGGCGGGCGTCATTGACACCCACGCGGTCGCCTTCGCCTCCTTCCTGCCCTTCGTCATCTTCCTGATCGCAGTCGGCCTGTCCTTTGCGACCGGCACCTCCTGGGGTACCTTCGGCATCCTGATCCCGATCGTCGTCGCCTGCTTCCAGAAGACCGACCCCCAGCTCATGATCATCGCCATGAGCGCCTGCATGGCCGGCTCCGTCTGCGGCGACCACTGCTCGCCTATCTCTGACACCACCATTATGTCGAGCGCCGGCGCCCAGTGCAACCACATCAACCACGTCTCGACCCAGATGCCCTACGCGCTGACCTGCGCCGCGGTATCCGCCGTGACCTATATCATTGCCGGCCTTGTCCGCAACCCTGTCATCTCCCTGGTCTGCGGCCTGATCATCCTATTCGCGGTCATGATGATCTTCAAGATCGCCGGCGGCAAGCCCGCAGCCCCCGCGACGGCGGAAGCTGCCAATGAAAACGCGGCGGAGTGAAAACGTATAAGAACCATTCAGGAACGTGCAGCCGACAGGCGCTGCAACTGAATGAATTGCCCGCGGTCTGAGAGACACCCGGGCCGCAGAGATTCTCCGGATCTATTATGCGGAGAGCCTCTGATCCCGAACTCAAAACAACAAAGGAAATAAAAAAAGGCACATCCTCCGGAATAGAAGAGGATGTGCCTTTTTTGTGCATATGGGTCGTTAATTTTTACAGAGTTCAGTACTTCTTATGCCTGTCTGAGCAGTGGAACGCCATGACCATAACAGAAAGACCGTAGAATCAGCCTTCAGAAATGATGCTGTCCGGGCTGCCGGTTTACAGCAGGGCCGTCAGGTCCTCCAGCGAGGGGAGGATCATATCGGGCTTATAGTCATACCGGTCCAGGTCCTCCAGCTGTGTCTCGCCGGTCAGGACCATGATGGACAGGGCTCTGGTCCCGTTGGCGATGGCGATGTCCGTATAGATCCGGTCGCCGACCACCGCGATCTCCTCCTCGGCAAAGCCCGTGTGGCGGATGATGAAGTCCAGGGCGTGGCGGGAGGGCTTGCCGTAGAAATCGGGAAAACGGCCGGTGGACCGCTCGACCAGCTTCGCGATCGAGCCGCAGTCGGGGATGTAGTCCAGCACGCCCTTGTCATCCACGGGGCAGTTGTAGTCCATGTTGACGCCGTAGTAGGCGGCGCCGTGACGCAGATATTTGCAGGCCAGGGAAATCTTCTCGTAGGTCAGGGTCGTGTCGAAGCCCAGGATGACGACGTCGGGGCGGGAGGCGGGGCTTTCCGGGTCGTAGATCCGCAGCCCTGCCCGCCGGAAGGCCTCGGTCAGGCTGGGCGTGCCGACGATAAAGAAGGAGTCATCCGGATGCAGCCGCTGCATCTCCTCGATGATGACCTGGGTCGACAGGAACATCTGATCCTCTGTCGCGGGAATCCCCATGCCGGCCAGCTTGTCCAGGTAGTCCTTCTGATGCTTGGTGGAATTGTTGGTAAAAAAGCAATAGCTCCGTCCGGTCTCCTCCAGCCGCTGCAGGAAGGGCTTCGTGAAAGGAAAGAGGCGGTTGCTCAGGTAGATGGTCCCGTCCATGTCCAGCACGAAGCAGCGGACCTGCTGCAGACGACGGATATCCTTCTCCTTTTTCCACTGAAAATAGGTCTTTTGTATGTGCTGAGCGGAAATCTGCAGCTTTCCCGGATCTCCTGCGGCCGCGGCCGTATGGGCTTTGGCGGCGGCACCCGCGGACGCGGCCGGGTATTCCATGCCGGAGTCTGCGGACACAATCGTGAAGTCCATGGCGGCGGCACCGGCGGACGCCTGGTCCCGGCTGAGTCCCTGTGGAGAATAATAAGAGATCAGTCTGTCGGCAAAGTCTTCCGATAGCCCCAGGTCCCACAGGAGCTGCAGGAGAGTGTAGCGGTCGCGGACCTCCTTGGCGTACAGAACGGCCTCCCGCACCTCTGTCAGGGAGACGCCGATCTGTTCCGGATGAACAGGGGCGTCCAGGGAGAGCAGGAGCTTCTCGACCTCCTCCACCGGGGGCAGGTCGTGGCGGATGGCCCACAGGATTTCCTTGAGTTTTTTCTCTATGGTCTGCAGGCGCTGGTTCCGGGCCTGCATATCATTTTTCTGTGTTCTGTCTTCCAGGGCGATGATGCCCTCCGCCGCATCACCGAAGACGTCGCGGATCTGTGTCTCCCAGGCGGCCCGGTCAAAGGGCCGGGCGGCAGCTCCGGAAAAATCAAAGTCGGGCAGTTCTCCCAGCGTTTGGGCCAGCATCTGGTACATGCGGAGGGCGGCGACCGTCGCGACGCCGACCTTGGTGCCGTGGAGGATGGCCTTCTTGCCCTCCATGAGGAATTTCATCTCCCAGTAGTGGGACATGTGGTGCTCGCAGCCGGAGGCGGGGCGGGAATTGCCGACGAATTTCATGGCGATGCCCGTGAGGACCAGGGCTTCCGTCACAGAGCCGATCACCTCCGGATCGCGGTCCCGGATCCGGCCGCTCTGGGCCAGCATGGTCCGGAGGGCGGTGCGGACCATGCCCTCGACATGTTCGCAGTAGTATTCGCCGGTGATCAGGTGGGCCAGCTTCCAGTCCAGGAGGCAGGTGTACTTGCCCAGCATGTCGCCCAGGCCCGCCGTGATCATCTCCATGGGGGCCTGGGCCAGAATCTGCGTGTCCCCGATGACTGCGACCGGCGCCTGCGCGTCATAGGTGACCTTGACGTGGTCGACGATCAGCGCCGCACCGGCGGACACAAAGCCGTCCATGGACGGAGCGGTCGCCAGAATGACATAGTCCACACCGCGGAGGCGGCTGACGTACTTGCACAGGTCATTGATGGTCCCCGCGCCGACCGCCAGGACCAGGTCCGCGTCCTGCGGCATGTGCAGGAGGAGGGCGCCAACAGCTTTTTCATCCGGCACAAGTTCCGTATCGGGCAGGACAAAGGATGTAAAGGAAAAGCCGGCCTCTGTCAGCCTGTCCGCAGCGGCCCTGCCGGCCGCCTCCCAGGTGTTGATATCCGCGACCAGATAAGCCCTGCCGAACCCAAGGCGGCGGAGCGTGTCCGGCAGCCGGTCCAGGGCGCCGCGCCCGATATCGATGGATTTCAGGTCCGTGCTGTGCACACGGCCGCAGCCGCAGTGCATTTCTTTTCCGAGTATTGAATGAAAATCCATGGTCGATCGTCTCCTTTCAGAGGATGGAATGTGAAAACAGGGCCCGTGATCAATCGTCGGGCCCTGTGAAATCATGACGGGAGCGCCGGGCGTTTTCCGCTCAGGCGCTGGCTGCGCGGCGTCTGTCGATCGCGCGCTGCAGGTTCTCAACATGTGGAAGGAGGTTTTTGCCGACCACAGGGGAGAGTGTAATGCTGAAAGTCCGGCTCGCGGTGTAAAAGGAAAAGCGCCAGGTCAGCGGGGATTCCGTGTGTCCGCACAGGATCAGCTCCTCCAGGGGGAGGGTCTGCAGGCGGTGGATGCCGGGCAGGCCGCAGGCGGCGAAGACCCGTTTGTCCGTGATCGCGACAACACCGGGGAAATGTCCCTTTCTGGTAAAAATATTGGCCGTGACGGCGGCTTCCACGGACTCGCCGTCTTCGATGACGAGCTGGGCGAACTTCGCGGAGGAGCCATTGACGAAGCCGGCGCCTCTGCCCTGGGTCTTTTTGAGGGATTCCTTGATATTCATCATTGTACCTCCCGGAAGGACGGATGTCATTTAGGAATTGATGATCGTAACGAGGTTCTTTGCGACGGCCGCGACATTTTCGACCGACTGCAGGCTCAGCTCGATCACGTTGAAGAGGTTGTGGTTCTGCTCGTAGGCGCGGCCGAAGGTGGCGATGAACTCCTTGCGCAGGTCAGAGCCGTAGTTGATCTTGAGCAGGCCGCACTGGCGCGCCTTCTGGATTGTCTCGAAGGGGATGCCGGAGCCGCCGTGCAGGACGATCGGAACGGGGGAGATGTCCGCGATCTTTTTCAGAAGGTCCAGATCTACCTTGGGCTCCACATCGAGACCGTGGACATTGCCGACCGCCACGGCCAGCAGATCGCACCCGGTGCGCTCGACGAAGTCCACGACCTGGTCGGGATTGGTGTGCGCGTCAGCTTCGCTCACAATATCATCTTCCTTGCCGGAGATGGCGCCGAGCTCGGCCTCCACCGGTACGCCGTAGAAGTGGCAGTACTCGGCTGCGCGCCTTGTCTCCTTAATATTCTCCTCAAAAGGAAGCGCCGAGTTGTCGATCATAATGGAAGTGAAACCGGCGTCGCAGCAGTCCTTGACGGATTCAAAGGTCTTG
This sequence comes from uncultured Lachnospiraceae bacterium, assembly GCA_902781215.1. Lineage (GTDB taxonomy): Bacteria > Bacillota > Clostridia > Lachnospirales > Lachnospiraceae > CAG-791. Next base: position 27,014 of record CACZIO010000048.1, on the reverse strand, counting down.
CCGTGGTCCAGGTGCAGGCCGATCGGGATGTCATAGCGGTCCGCCGCGTCCTGGGCAACCTGGGCGATGATCTTCGGATTGGAGAGGCGCAGGTTGTTGGTGGAAATCTGAATGTAGCCGGGGAGCTGCGCGTCATTGAGGCCCTTGGCGATCGCGTAGGTCATTTCCATATTAATGGTATTGAAGGCCGGCAGGATGTAGCCGTTTCTCTTTGCGTAGTCCATCAGATCATAGCCGTTTGCAAGTTTCATTTCATTTCTCCTTTCCCGGGTCTCCCCTTTATAAAAATAATGATGTTTCTTTTTCTTTGAACGAACTCCTGGAATGATCTTCCTGTCTTATGAATGTATCTCCTGTTACCTCTTCCCTTTTGATCTCTGTGACCTGATCTCTGTGGAAAAGCGGGATATATGCACCGCGGGATCGGGAAGCTGCTGTCCTGACAGGCGCCCTGTCCTGCGATGGCTTCAATATATCATTGGAAAAAATGCGCACCGCACATGTTTGCTTCGTATAAGCTGCGCAGATTTCACGGCAGCCGGACCGCCGGTAATTGCGGGATCAATACCGCAGCCGGTCCGGCCTGTTTTGCGCAGTGAATACCGCAGTCCGGCCGTCTCTGACTGCGCAGTACTCCGCAGGTTTTGTGTGCGGCGTCAGGTCCTGCGGATGATAAAGTGGACACATCGAAAGCGAAACAGACAAAACGCAGGCAGACAAAGCGGAAGGCGACCAGACCTGAAGACAGACTTGAACAGACAGACCTGAAAGCAGTCAGACCTGAAGACAGTATTGAAAGCGGATACAAGGGAAACAACCAAAACAGAAACAAAACAGAAAAAGAAATAACACAAGTGATCAACGAGGAGGATGGAAACATGAGTGAAACAGGAATCAGGATCGTGCTCGCCTCACACGGCCCGCAGGCACAGGGCATGCTGGAGACCGTACAGATGCTGCTCGGACCCCAGGAGAACATGGCAGCCCACTGTCTTTCTCCGGAAAAATCCAAGGACGATCTGGTGGCGGAGCTGCAGGAGGAGGTCGCGCAGTACGGAGCGGAGAACATCGTCTTTATGACGGACCTGCTCTATGGAACCCCCTTCAATTCGGTGACAGAGCTGACCCGTGATCACGAGATCTACCATATTACAGGCGTCAACACCATCACCCTGATGACTGCCGTCATGGAGCGGGGCGACGAGGGAGCGACCCCCGCAGGCGTCTGCGAAGCGGCCATGGAGGCCGCGGCATCCAGCATCGTGGATGTCCGCAGGATGCTGGCGGAGATCGCCGATGACGATGATGACGAAGATGACCTGTAAAGAGCGGCTGCAAAGGCGCGGGCGGGAAACCGATCCTCAGAGACAGAAACAGAAATAAAGGCACAGACCGCAAACAGACCCGCAGAGACAGAAACAGAAATAAAGACGCGGACCGGAAACAGACCCGCGGAAACGGAAATAGAAAAAGAAAGCGGAACAAAGCTTTATATATTTTGAAGAAATCAAACAGTGCTTGATAAGGAGGGAAAAATGAGAAACGTAGTTCTGGCAAGAGTTGATGACAGACTGATCCACGGTGAGGTCGTGACGGCATGGACGCCTTCCATGCGGGCCAACCGCATCATCATCGTCGATGACGAGGTCGCGGCGGACGCCTTCAATGTGCGCGTCGTCAAGGCCCTGGCGCCGGCGGGGACCAAGTGCTTCGTATATGATGTCGCCAAGGCTTCCGAGAAGCTGATGGTCAAGGGCCTGCCCGACGAGCGGATCATCGTCCTGGCCAAGACACCCACGACCTTTAACCGTCTGATCAAGGCGGGTGTGCCGATCAAGGAAGTCAACCTCGGCGGCGCGGGCATCCGCGGAGCCAGGAAGCCCTTCATCAACAACGTCTCCCTCGACCCCGAGGAAGTCAAGGCATGTGAAGAGATGAAAAACGCGGGCTGCCGTGTCTATTATCAGCTGGTCCCCGAGCAGGGCGTCACTGAGATCGACGCGGCCCTCAAGGCAGCCAAGGAGGCCTTCGGGATCTGAAGACCGACAGCACAGCAGGAAAGATATGAGGGCCTGCAGCGCAGGCATGACAGATATGAGAATCTGCAGCGCAGGTGGGAAAGATATGAGGACCTGCGGCGCTGCAGGCAGAACAGGATTTGAGGGCCCGCGATACGGGCCGCAAAGAAACAGTCAGAAATCGTCTGATCCGTCAGACATAAAAAACAACCAACTATAAAGGAAAGGGAGGAAAACAATGAGTATCGTACAGGCACTTTTGTGTGGAATTGTGTACTGGATCGCGGAGGCGGACATCCCGTTCGTATCCCTCTGGGTCCTGCAGAGACCTCTGGTCTGCGGCCTGATCACAGGCATTATCCTCGGAGATCCGGTCCAGGGCGCCGTCATCGGCGCATCCATCAACCTGGTCTACCTGGGCTTCATCTCCGCAGGCGGCTCCATGCCGGCCGATATGGCACTGGCGGGCATCCTGGGAACGGCCTACGCCATCACCGGCGGGCTTGACGCCCAGACCGCACTTGCGATCGCGGTTCCGCTGGGACTTCTGGGAACCATCGTCTGGTACCTGCGTATGACCTTCGACTCCATCTTCGTCCACATGATGGACCGGCAGATCGCTGCAGGCGAATTCAGCAAGATACCCTGGACCGTATGCGTCCTCCCCGAGCTGATGGCCGGCGTCTTCTGCGTCATCCCCGCAACCCTCGCAGCCTACTTCGGCGCTTCCTACATCCAGCCCTTCATCGAGATGTGCCAGGGTACTCCGATGCAGATCTTCAGCGTTATCGGCGGCCTTATGCCCGCACTCGGAATTGCGATCACCCTGCAGTACATCTTCAAGGGTGAAGCCAGACTCTTCCTTTTCCTCGGCTTCATGGTCGCGACCTGCACACACATGACCCTCATCGAGCAGGGTATCGTCGGCCTCCTCGTCGCCCTCCTCTACACCCAGATCACAGACAAGATCAAGGCAGCCCCCGCTGTATCGGCGGCCGGCGCAGGCGGCGCGGGATACGATCCCGACTATGATCCGGATGAAGACTGACCCGGAGCGGTGAGACCCGGATCAATGAGGCCCGGAGTGATGACCTGATCCGGGAGTGAGATCCGGCAGTATGATCTGTTCCGAACGAGCGAAGAAAAATGAGCAGAAAGCACAGGAAAAGAAGTTAAACGCCCCCTGCTGTCCGGCAGCGGAAAGAGGAAACGGACAGCGAGTGATCCGGAAAACCGGTATGAGAATGCCGGTAAAAGAATACCGGTATAAAAAACGAGAACCGGAACACAAAACCGGCGCAGGGGACGATCATATCTTGAAAATCCAGGAGGAGAAAAATGGAAGCCGAGAAGAAAAAACTGATCCCGAAAAGCGCACTGATCAAGGCGGCCCTGAACTGGGAAAACTGGGTCCAGACCTGCTACAACTATGAGAGAATGATGGGCCAGTCCGTCGTCATGACCTTCCTGCCCGTCGTCAAGCACCTCTATCCCGACAACAAGGAAAAACAGATCGACGTCCTCACCAGAGAGTCCGAGTTCTTCAACGTACACACAGAGTTCGGCTCCTGCATTCTGGGCATGGCCATCTCCCTCGAGGAAGACAAGGCCCAGGGCGCCGACATCCCCAATGAATTCATCACCAACCTCAAGACATCCCTAATGGGACCTCTCGCCGGCGTCGGCGACACCATCTACCAGGGCGTCCTGATCCCCATCCTGCTGGCCCTCTGCATCGACATCACCCGTGCCGGCAACGGCAACATCTGGGGCGCCATCCTCTACGCGGTCCTCATGATTGCCATCTCCTACGGCCTGTCGATCGGCAACTTCATGTTCGGCTACAACGCCGGCGGCGATGCCATCATGGACTTCCTGGAGAAGGGCATCCTCAACAAGCTTCTGAGCGCCGCCTCCATCATGGGCTGCATGGTCATGGGAGGACTGATCGTCAACTATGTCGGCATCAAGTGCGGCCTGGTCATCAATGCCTCCGGCACCATGTTCAACCTGCAGGAGAGCCTCTTTGACGCGGTCCTGCCCAACATCCTGCCCCTCGGCGCCACGCTCGGCATTTACGGCCTGATGTCCTACAAGAAATGGACCTCCATCAGGATCATCCTGCTGATCGTCATCGTCAGCGTCATCGGCGGTTTCTTCGGGATCCTGGCATAAGGAATAAAGGATATCGTGAACTGACAGCACCGGAAACCGGCAAGAAAATGTGACCGGTTTCCGGTGAACTTATAAAAAGGAGAATACCATGCAAGTCTTATTAATGAGAAAACCCGGCGATGTGAAGCTCACGGAGATCGAGACGCCCGTCCCGAAGGAAAACGAGGTCCTCATCCGCGTGAAGGCGGCAGGAATCTGCACCAATGACGTCCGCGACTTCAAGGGCGACTGCAGCTACAGCTATCCCCGCATCGGCGGCCATGAATATGCCGGCGTGATCGAGGCCATGGGCGAGGGCGTCGACAAAGACCGCTTCCACACAGGCCAGAAGGTGGTGTCCTATATCATCAATTCCGACCACACCTGCCCTCTCTGCCGCCGCGGCTACGAGAATATCTGCTTCCACCACCAGAAGTCGACCATTTTTACCAATCCGGATGGCATCTCGGGCTACTGCGGCTTCGGCCAGTATGTCATTGCGAAGGAACAGGACCTGATGCCCTACAGCGAGGAAGCATCCTTTGAGAAGATGGTCTTCACCGAGCCCCTGGCCTGCGTTATCAACTCCGTCAACCGGACCAACATCGAACTGGGCGACGACGTCGTCGTGATCGGCGGCGGCACCATGGGCCTGCTCCACGTCATGGTGGCGAAGCTCCGCGGCGCCCGCGTCATCGTTAGTGAGCCCCTGGCCGAGCGCAGGGAAAAAGCGCTCCAGCTCGGCGCCAGCGACGTGATCGATCCCGTCCACACCGACGCCGTGGCAGAGGTCCGCCGTCTGACCGGCGGCGAGGGCGCCGTCGTCGTCTACAACACGACCGCCAGCCCCCGCCTCATGGCCCAGGCCATGGAGATGACCGCGGCCTGCGGCACCTGCGTCGCCTTCTCCTCCATGCACCCCAATGAGCCTGTCCCGGTCGACTGCGGCCGCGTCCACAGCCTGCAGGTGACCCTGACCGGCGCCGTCAGCCCCACGACGAAAGCCTTCTACCAGTCCGTGCAGCTGATCGACAAGGGCCTGCTCGACCCCACCGTGCTCACCCAGCAGATTTTTGACTACACCGAGTTTGACGACGCCATGGCCTGCGCCATGCGCCCGGACACCTACAAGGTCCTGATCCGCTTCGGAGAGATCTGAAAAAGTGCACAAGCAAGCTGCAGTTTTTATCCCACCGCTTGTAGAAGCGGGGCCCCCACTGAGATAAACAGAAGACAGGACGGGATTGGAGGAAAAAAATGAAGGAAACGGGAACCTATATCGGAATCGATCTCGGCACATCGAGCGTCAAGCTCCTGCTGACGGATGCACAGGGCAAGGTCCTTGGGGAAGCGTCCAGAGAATACAGTCTCCTCCAGCCCGCCCCCGGCTGGAAGGAGATCGAGGCACAGACCTGGTGGCAGGCCGTGCAGGAGGCCCTGGAAGAACTCCTGGGCAATTCCTCAGCAGATTCCCCGGTTGCCGGCGGGCCAGAGAGCCTTCGGGAGACCGTCCGCGGAATCGGTGTCACCGGTCAGATGCATTCCCTGGTCCTGCTCGATGAGACGGGCGAACCCGTCCGGCCTGTCCTGATGTGGAATGACACGCGGACTAAGGAGCTGATCCCGGACCTGAAGGCAGGTGTTCTGGGGACGCCGTCCGCCCACATCGCGCAGATCCTGTCTACGGGCAGCCCTGCCGCCAATTTCTACTGGGTGAAAAAAAATGAACCCGACCGCTTCGACAGGATCCGCCATTTCCTGATCGGGCCGGACTACATCGTCTACCGTCTGACCGGAATTCCGGGGACGGATTACTGCGAGGCCTCCACATCCTCCATGTATGACCTGATCCGCAGGAAGTGGTCGCCAGAGATGCTGGACCTCCTGGGAATCGGTGAGGATGTCTGCCCGCCCGTCCGAGGCAGCGCGGAGACGGCCGGCAGGATCCTGCCGGCGCTGGCGGACCGATTCGGCCTTCCCGCGGACTGCAGGGTCGTGGTCGGAACCGGGGACAACCCCGCCGCATCCATTCCGACAGGATGCCTGGGCAGCGGCTGGCCGGTCCTGTCTCTGGGCACATCCGGGGTCCTGATGTTCCCCCGCAAAAAGCCCGATTTTGAGGCCAGGGGCAAGAATATTCTCTTTGCATTTGGTGATTCAGAGAAAAGTGATTCAGAAAAAGGAAGAGAAGCGGCAGCAGCGGTTGCTTCCCTGCCGGAAGGCACGTCAGAGGGAGTGCCAGCGGCAGCGGATGAGGAAACCGCCGGGATCTACACCCTGACCCAGGGCGTCGTCCAGTCCTGCGGCAGCGGTTATAACTGGCTGATCCGGCAGATCCTGGAGATCAATGACTTCTCCTCGGCGGATGCGGGGATCGATCTCAGCCATCCGGAATTGAACAGAGTCATGTTCTACCCCCATATGACGGGAGACAAGACCATCTACCAGGATCCGACCCTCCGGGGGGCCTTCCTGGGACTGGGAACCGAGACCACGCGGTCGGATATGATCCGGGCCTTCATGGAAGGCATTGCCTATGCAGTCCGGGAGCTGATCGAGGCCATGGAGCTCGCCCCGGAGATGGTCCGCGAGCTCCGAGTGATCGGCGGCGGCGCCAGAAGCCGCGTCTGGATGCAGATATTTGCCGATGTCCTGGACACGGAGATCCTGCAGCTGGAGGGCAATGCCGGAGCCGGCTGCGGCGCGGCCATGCTGGCCGCCTATGCCTGCGGAGAGATCACGGATCCGCGGGAAATTGCCGCCCGCACCGTGACGGTCCGCGAACACTTCCGGCCAGACCCGGAGGCGGTAGCCCTCTACACAAAGGGCTACGCCCGTTACCGCAGGATCCACGACGCCCTGACGGAAATCTATGCGGACTGATGCGGACGCCTGCGCGGCCAACTGAACGGCTTGTACGAATGATAATGAAAGAAGAGTGAAAAATCTTGTCGATACAAGATTTTTCAACTCCAGAGGTTTGCGTCGAAGCGCCGCAAACCTCCGCCGGATCCCATCGCCGAAATCGCCTTCGCGATTTCGCCTCGGGTGTCTCAGCGCAGGAGCGCTTCGACATGTATGGAAGAGCGAAAAATGCTGCCGGCGCAGTATTTCTCGCTCTTCTTTACGCTTTCCGACCAGGCTGCCCGCAAGGTTCATCACTCCCGCCTGGCGATCGAGGCCTTCATCAGTTCCATGAAATGCCGGTAGGAGGGATCCTCCGCCAGCGCACCCGTAAACGCGGGATCTCCGATGATTCGGGAGAGATAGTTCCAGATCTGGAAGGCATGCGGATTGTTTTTGCCCATGTGAATGAGCAGGACGACATTGACGGGATTTTTTTCCTCATCCCAGAGGATCGGGGCGGGAGAATAACCGACCGCGATAAAGGTGCTGGAGGAGAGGGGTGTGTGCGGATGGGGCGCGGCCGTTCGGTTGGCCAGAAAGCTGCTGCCCATATTCTCGCGCTGCAGGACAGCCGGGTAGAGCCCCTCCAGATCCATGACCTGCTCGCTCCTTTCACACAGGAGCCGCAGAGCCTTGTCCTTGTCGTTCCCGCTTAGGGGAAAGAAGAGCTCCTCCGGAAAGATCGCCGTCAGGTCATCCGGCCCGGAAAAACCATCGAGCGCCATCTTCATATTCAGATAATCCTGCCTTCCCGGGAAGGGGCTGATGTAGACCGCCAGCCCCTGCTCGTAGAAGGCTCCTTTTTCTGTTGTGAAAAAGGTGTCATAGCGGTCCAGAAAATCCGGTGTCATCTCCTCCGGAAAGACGAAGTAGAGGTCTGCGATCTGGTCGCGGAACCACTCGTGGATGGTCTGGCGCAGGAGAATGTTTTCGCTGCGCCGCAGAGAGGAGATCACCAGGATCCTCCGCGTGCCGTTCTTGCTCTGCAGGTCGCTGAGCGCCTTGTAGAGGTGGATCGCGAGCAGGGCGATCTCCTCGTCGTTGATCTTCTTGCCGAATCTGCGCTGCAGCCAGGCGGCGAAATAGGTGGCAATGTCAAAGCCCTGCGGATAGGTCTGCCGGATATAGCCCGCCAGCTGGTCCTCCAGCTGCATGTCATAGCGGATCCGGATGAGGGATGCCTTGAGGTGGAGTCCCAGGGATATCCGCAGGTTCAGGTCATCGGTCAGATCGATCCCGCTGCTGGCCCGGATCTCGCGCAGGCCGTTCAGGACCAGGTCATTGATCTCCTCCGGGATCCCGGACTCATCGGTATAATTGGCGCTTCCCTTCAGAGACAGGGCCAGCCAGGCCGCCTCCGCATCCGGGATCCGGAGCAGGAAATGGCGGCCCGCTGCCTGGAGGACCTCCCGGGCGATGCGCCATTCCCGGTCGGCAGCTTCTGCGGCTCCGTCTGCATCATAGGAGAGAAGGGAGCGGGCCTCCCGGGGCAGATCCTCCTCCCCGAGGAAGAAATTGTCCTCCATGCGCCGCAGCATGACAAACAGCTGCAGAAGAGTGTTGTTGAGCGTGACTTCGGAGACCTGCTGCCTGCAGCCGACCAGGACACGCACCAGGATATCCCGGAGGGCATCCATATCGCGGCTTCCGGCGGGGCTGGAGATCCCTCCGTGACCGATCGGACCTCTTTCACTGACATTTTCCTCCAGCATGAAGAGCTTTTCTCCGAGGATACACCGGCGCTTATCTGTCTCCGTTCCGTCTATGATCAGACGGCTGGAGCTGCGCAGCAGCTCGAGGCCATAGATGTCCAGAACCTGGCGGACCCGCCGCAGATCGCCGGTCAGCGTGCTTCGGGAAATATAGATGCGGTCTTCCACATCGTACATGGACATGGACCTGTGCTGCCTCAAGAGGAGCAGGAGAATCTGACGGACCCGCTCCTCCTGCCCGCCGTTGGGATTGTCCGAATACTGGCGCAGCAGAGAATTCCGCACCTCTCTGGCCTCCTCCTCGTCCAGGATTCGCACCCGGCTCCCTTTCGGCGCCGTGGAATCATATTCAAGGCAGGAAAAAGAATCCAGTTCCGACCGGATCGCCTTCATGTCCCCCTGCACCGTGCGCAGACTGACACCGTGCCTTCCGGTAAAATGCGAAGCCGTCATATAGGTGCCCGCATTTTCCATCATTTCCAGAAGAATCTCTACCTGTCTCTGATTGAGCATCTTTCTTTCCCCGACATTCTATCCAAGATACAACCGGCCGATCGATCGGCTTTTACAAGTAAACCATTATGATGGTATTATAACACTAAGGGAAATCCGATTTATCGTTTTTTTGCGAGATTTACCGCAATACCGCCCTGCATGACCGCGCAGACAGGCGGGAGGAACCGCCTGCCTGATATCGACGGACCGATGACCGGCAGCTGACTTGAAAAGGACGACAACATGGATGGAAGAACGCATACAGAGGGGAACTGCGGGATCGTTCTGATCTCTCACGGGAATCTGGCGGAGGGAATGCTGGAGAGTGTACAGCTTCTGCTGGGAAAACAGGAGAACCTGTCTGCCTGTACCCTCTACCCGGAACAGAGAGTGGAGGAGCTGATGCAGCAGCTCCGGGAGCAGGTCGGGCGTTACGGCGCTGACCATCTGCTGATCCTGTCGGACATGCAGTACGGCTCCCCTTTTAACGCCGCAGTGGCGCTGGCACTCGAATATCCCCAGGTCCACCACATCACCGGAATGAACCTGCCGGTCGTCCTGGCTGCCGTCGCGGCGAGAAACGCCACGCAGCCGGATCCGGATATGGACGAGATCTGCGGCAGGGTCATCTCGGAAACAGCAGCAAGCATTGTGGATGTCCGCAGGCTCCTGGCAGAAAAGCTTCGGGAGAACATCGAGGAGGAAGACCCGGAGGGGTAAAACGCCGAAAATAGTTCGGTCGAGGAAAAAACCTGAGCCAGGCTCCCGGGCAGACCTGCGCGGGAGTCCGCGGAATCTGAGTTGAGAAGGAGAAGGAAATGCGCAATATCGTACTTGCCAGAGTGGACGACCGCCTGATCCACGGGGAGGTGGTCATGGGATGGGTGCCTGCCATGCGGATCACCCGGATCATCATTGTGGACGATGCCCTGGCGGCCAATCCCTTTGCCACCAGAGCCCTGCAGGCCCTGATTCCGCCCGACATGAAATGCTATGTCTACACAGAGCAGAAGGCTGTGGACCGCCTGATGGCGGACGGCCCCAAAGGGGAGCGGCTCCTGCTCCTGGTCAAGACACCCCTGACCCTGCAGGCGCTGGTCCAGGCGGGTCTTCCCCTGAAGGAGTGCAACCTGGGCTGTGTCGGGATCGATACCGGCCGCAGGCCCTTCTTTAAAAACATCTCACTGAGCGGGGAGGAGGTGCAGGCCCTTGATGCCCTGCAGAAACAGGGCTGTACTCCCTATTACCAGCTGGTCCCGGACCAGAAGCGCTACGATATTTCCGCGGCGATCGGGGATGCCATGGGAAGAATGGAAGAACAGGGGAAAAGCATATAGGGAGGGGCATGTTCTATGTTCACTTGGCAGCAGATCCTTTTGTGCGGGATCATGTACTGGCTGGCGGAGGCCAACCTGCCCTTTGTCACCCTGTGGACCCTCCAGAAGCCCCTGGTCTGCGGCTGGGCTGCAGGCATGATACTCGGCGCGCCGGCGGCAGGCGCCCTGTGCGGAGCGGTTCTCAGTGTGATCCTGCTGGGATTTTCCTCCGCCGGCAGTTCCATGACGATCGACCTCTCACTCGCCGGCATCACCGGCGCCGCCCTCACTGCGGCGGGCTGGAGTCCCTATGCGGCGGTTCTTCCCGCGCTTATGGCGGGCGCCGCCGGCAGGCATATCTGGAAGCTGCGGATGCAGGTCAACGTCTTCTTTGCAAGGCAGGTCCGTCACATGCTGGAGAGGGGAAAGACGACAGAGATCCTTCTGCCCGCCATCCTGTTTCCGGCCCTGCTGGCGCTGGCCATCTGCCTGCCGGTTTCCGCAGCTGCCCTCCGGATCTGCGACCTCCTGCGCATACCGGAACTGCAGTCCGGTCATCCGCCGGCGCTGCCGGTCATCCGCCTGCTGCAGGCTGTCGCTCCCGGAGCGATGGCAGGTGGAAATGACAACATTGTGACAGCCGTCTCTTCTTTGCAAGGCATCCTTGCCGCCGCGGCCGGACTGCTGCCTGCAGGCGGCATCGCGCTTGCCCTGACAGCGGCTTTTCCCGGGAGAGGCAGGGAGGACAGGCGTGACAGGAAAATCCGCGCGAGGCTCCGGCGGGGCGCTGAGCAGATTCATGCCGATGCTGAAGAAGACCCGGATGAGATGGATGAATACGTGGATCCGGATGAAACAGACGTCCCTACGGACCCGGACGAGATGGATCCGGATGAGACAGACATCCCTGCAGATCCGGATGAGATGGATCCGGATGAAACAGACGCCCCTGCAGATCCGGATCGGACAGGTCCGGATACGCCGGAAACAGATTACGGTAATACCCGGACTTGTGGGATGCCGGGCGGGGAGAAAAAATCACCGGAACTTGTCCCGCGGACTTCGCTTGTGGCGTCCGCCCTTCTCTGGCTTCTCTTTATTCACATCTGCTACAACAACGAGTGGATGATGGGCCAGGTCATGGCGGTGACTTTTCTGCCCCTGGTGCGGCACCTGTGCCCCGGAGACAGGGAGGGGCAGCGGGCGATCCTGCTCCGCCAGAGCAGGTACTTCAACACCCACTGCGAATGCGGCGCCTGTATACCGGGCCTCATGGCTTCCATGGAAGAAAATCTGGCTGCCGGTGCCGATACGATCGTGACCGGCAATGCGGTGGAACAGGAGATCCTCATGGTCCGCACTTCCCTCATGGGTGTCTGCGGAGCCATGGGAGATACCCTGTTCCAGAAACACCTCATCCCTGCCCTGCTCCTCGCCGCCTGCCTTCTGACAGCTGTCCGGCCGCTGCAGTCGGCGGGACCGATCCTCTACACAATCGCGATGACGATTCTGTCATTCCTGATCGGACTCACGAGTTATTTTGACGGATATCGGACCACACCCATGAACCTGTTGAAGACGCTGGAGAAAAACACCTTCCGCAGAGCCGAGGCGGGAATACGCATTTTCCTTTGCCTTTTTTCGGTGCCTGCCGCAGTCCTCTTTGTCCGCTTTCCGATTCCTGGAATGATTCCCGGTGCGGACATACCCGGATCTTTTTTTGTGGTGTCTGCGGCCGGACCTGCGGGCCGACTGCCCGGAGCAGCTGCCGCGCTGGCACTGACGGCAGCCTGTGTTCTGTGTATAAAAAAATTCCACTGGAGAGGGCGATATTTGTTCCTGCTGCTGATGCTGGCGGGCGCCGCCGTGTATGGAATTATTGGGAGAATGTAATTCCCAGTTCCGGCGGCTGGACGAAACAAGGGGAACAGCTGCGCAGCAAGATGTATCAATACCTTTTACCGGACAGGAGGATACAGACGAAAGCTTTGACAGCATGTCAGGAACAAAAACATGGATCATCAGGACAGACACAGCGCAAATATGACTGCTTTTCGCCGGCAAGAAAGAAAGTCTTGCAATCCGACAGCAGAATGACATATAATAATGGGTGTGCTTCAAAGAGGAGCACATCCATCTGGAGACGTATCGAAGTGGTCATAACGAGCTCGACTCGAAATCGAGTTGTCGGTTAGTCCCGGCACGTGGGTTCGAATCCCACCGTCTCCGCTGTAAACCCGCATGTATACCGACTGACACCAGTACGGATCCATGCGGGTTTTGTTTCTTATGTATTTTCATTATGTGAAGCATCATCAGATTTTGGAGGTGTCAGAAATGAAAAAAAGACAGATTTGGAGAAAAGTGACAGCCTGTATTCTGGCTGCCCTGATGTTGACTTTGACACTCACCGCCTGCGGAGAGGCGTCGTCCCTGGTCACTGAGGAGAACGAGGAGACCGGCGGCCTGGAGGTGACGGCCGAAAAGGCCTATGGAACCGGTAACAGCGGTGTCCTGACGATCGCGGACGGCCAGTGCCTTGTCATCAGCCCGATGCTGAAATCCGGCCACATTGCGGTTCAGCTTACCCCGGTGGACGACTTTAATCAGGCAATGAACGATAACCCCGTCGGAACACTGGCCGGCGAGAAGGGCAGTACCGCTGAGCAGGAGACAGAGGAGGAAGCGGATGATGCGGCCGAGGCCGCTGAGACTGCGGAGCCTGTCCTGGAGGCAAAGATCGAGGGCTCTGTCATGAGCGCGTATTCCCTGGCGCCGGGCGAGTACTATGTGTTCATCTCTACGGAACAGGAAAAAACGACCGGTACCGTCTCCATCATGCCCTATGACATCGAGGAGCTCCGCGCACAGGATGCCGCGCTTGCGGATACCCTGAAAGAACTGCCTGGAGAGATGGAAACCACACTTCCCTCCGACAACCTGGAGGAGCCCGCGGATGACAGCACTGCCGGCACAACCGCAGCAGCCGCGGACAGCGCAGACGCCTCAGAGCAGGATGCTGCTGCCCCGGCAGAGGCAGATTCGGCTTCAACGGAGGCCGCTGCGACAGAGGAGGACGGCCAGAATCCCGTCATGAATTTCATAGGACCCTATGCCTGGGACAGAGCCAGCGCCATGGTGGAGGCCGCCGGCAGCAATGGCGCCAGGATCTCCATTGACTGGGCCAGCAGTGCCGCAGAGGGCTCCAGATGGGTCATGACCGGTGAACTTGATACGGAGACCCTGACCGTCAAATACACCGACTGCGTCAAGACCGATTACGTCTTCGGCGAGGACGGAGAGATCGAATCCGAGACCGTTCAGTATGAAAACGGAACCGGGACCATCACCTTCCATGACGACGGCCCCCTCACCTTCACCTGGCAGGACGACATGGAGAATATTGCTGAGGACGCAGTATTTGAGTGGAATTTCTAAGACCACTGTTCACACCAGCTCCAGGAGCAGGTTTACGGCTGTCTCCAGGATCCGGTCGTTGAAATCATATCCGGTCGTATGCAGAGCCGGATAATCTTCCCCGTTCCCGATGTAGAACATGGCACCGGGACACAATTTCAGATAATAGCCGAAATCTTCCGAGGCCCGCCAGAGCTCCCGCATGGGAATGGCGGGCTTTTTGAGTGGAATCCGCCCTGCGGCGTCCAGCACCCGGTTCAGGCAGACATTGTGATTGCGTGTCTCGGGAAACCGGTCGTGGATGCTGTACTGCATCTCCAGGCCTGCCTCTGCCGCTTTGTCCCGGGCGAAGCGGAGAACGGTCTCCTCCATGTTCTCCATATCCGACTCGGCCTCCGCGCGCAGGGTCATGCAGACCTCCCCCTCTCCGGGAGAGATCCCGAAATCCCCGTCCCCGAGCCGGATTCCCGTGATTGTGCAGAGACGCATGGACTGCGGGTGGTCATCTGTGGGCTGCGATTGATGATATCGGCGGACTGCAGGGGCTCAAGGGCGGCCGCTGCAATGGCATGTCCCTGTGATTCTGCCTCCGTTTCAGACCGGTGACAGACGTTCAATTTCTGTGCCGCCAGCACGATTTCCGCCAGAACCCCGGCCGGATTATTGCCTTTTTCCGGCGCACTGGCGTGAGAGGTCTTTCCGGTCAGACAGATGCGCAGCCCCTCGGAGGCGGGCTGGGTCAGCCCTTCCCTGTAGACCAGGCTGCCCTCCGGATAGCCGCCCAGATTGTGGAAGGCGTAGATCTCCGAGATTCCCTTTTCTGTGATCAGGTCCCGGCAGATCAGGGCGCCCGCGTCGACCTCCTCCCCCGGCTGGAAGATCAGATACACGTCCCGGGTGGTCTCCATCTGATCCAGTGCCAGCGCCAGCCCGCACAGGGCGGCGCAGTGGCCGTCGTGCCCGCACTTGTGCGAGACGCCCTCATTCTGTGACCCGTACGGCAGCTCGATCGTCTCCGGGATCGGCAGCGCGTCCATATCCGCCCGGAAGGCGATCGGGGCGAGTGTGACGGGTGAGGCGCCAAGTACAGGAAAAGAGACGTCCGTCTGCTGGCGTCCTGACGGCTGAAGATGTTTTTCCGGCGGCACCGTAAGTCCCGCCGGGCGCTGGCACTGATCAGACACCGCTTTTTTCGAGGCATAAAACCACCCGTCCCGCTGGCAGACTTCCAGACTTGTGTTGTCGCGCAGAAACTGTTGCAGGATGGTGGCCGTCTTTGTTTCTAGCATGGACAGCTCCGGGCAGCGGTGGAGTGTGTGGCGGAGGGAGATGATCTTATTTAAATCTGCAGGTTGGAGATGCATAGGGAGTACCTCATGGTAATTCTTGTGCTGTTTTGAGTAAGTATGATCTTGCCATCATCAGAGCATATCCCAGCAGGTTCTGACCTTTCCAATTAGCTTTATCGTTGCGATTTGGATCATTCATAGACAAGCCGATGCCCCAGACCCTGTCTCTGACTGCGCACTCTGCCAGCGTTGCATCGCTGGTTGCCAGTAACTGACGCTTCAATTCTTCATTTTGAGAGAATTTGGCTAATAGGCCTTCATATACAACAATCTGCCTTACTCCATTCCAGGTGTTTTCATCATATCCCGACACTTGGCGGCCTAAAGCTTTGATCTTAGCCACATCATCTGTCTTTCGTATTAACGATGCTGTTCTTTCATCCTGGAAACAGACAGCCTTTTGGTACATCATATACTGTTCCATGGAGGAATAACGTATATCTGCATAGGTGAATTCTACAGGATACCAGTTGCTCAGATATCCGTTTTCTTCATCCGGATTATGAAAACATATAACTCTCATCAGACCCCACCTACTTTTTTTACTGCCAATTCAAGATCCAGATCGTGAAGGCCATGATAGGCCTTCAGAAGAAAGTCTACCGGAATC
The DNA here is from genome assembly GCA_902781215.1 of uncultured Lachnospiraceae bacterium. GTDB lineage: Bacteria > Bacillota > Clostridia > Lachnospirales > Lachnospiraceae > CAG-791. Next base: position 11,036 of record CACZIO010000048.1, on the reverse strand, counting down.
TTTTTTATGATTTCTGAACTTGGTATATTGTAATACCACTGATAATAAGCATAGAACTCACCCATCCAGTCCGGTGCAAAGCCTTCAATGGCTTTTCCTTCCCTGAGAGAGTAGTTCTCCGTGCTGGTGAAATACTGCCATAGCTGTCTGGCATCCATCGTATTTACATATGCTTTGGCCTCATCAATGCTCTTACGTGTCTTGCTGCGCATATATGCATTGACGAAATCCTTCGTGTCCTTATCAGGATAATTCTGCGCGACCAGATCAAACAGTTTCCCCTGATTTTCAACGACATCACTCAGATAAGCTTCTGTGTATGCTCTCATCATCACCTCTCTAAAATAACGTACTGAATACCTTCGTTACTTTATTAGCGTCGGAATCAATCAGGTTTCTCATATTCTGTCTTGCCATGGAGTCGCGTTCATTGTATTTGGCATTGAACTCATCATACGGGACGGCTGAAAGGCAATCCTCTATTTCGTTCAGCTGAGAATATGCCTTTTCAGACTTAATGCAATACTGTATGCCAAGTTCTCCCAGAGAAAGCAGCTCTTCCAGAATATCGATGTCAACATTATCTCTGACAAATTCTCTGGCGATATAAAAATAGGAAGCATTGGCGCGCCAGCCTTTTATAACATCATAACCGCTCGTATCAACACCATATTTTCCGATGAACTGTGCCGCCAGCATATGATATCTTCTTGAATCAGCTGCGTCTCTGTGCTTCATAAGTTCGGCAAGCCAGCTAAGAACGTCCATCTCCTGAAAATCCAGGATTTTCAAGCCGATTGTTTCCAATTCGAACTTATGGACCCACCCGTTTGTGTCATTTGGCCTGCAAACCGCCCATTCTTTGGCTAATTCATAGTCCTCTGTAAGATAAAAACCACGACCATAATCGTGTTTATCATCACCACGCCCAAAAACGGGTTTTATAATCTGATCAGGAGTACCATGAAACAAAGTAATTTTACTCATTCTTTCCTCCCATGCCGGAGCACAACTCTTTTGATCTGCCCATCGACTGGCTCAGCCAGGCATTTTGCAGTTGTTCAAATGATATATCATGTGAAATGCAGAATTCATTGATTTTCTTCATGGCACTCATATTAGGATGTGTCTTCCCGGATTCCCAGCGGTTGACAGTGGAAAAAGCAACACGAAGTTCTTTTGCAAACGCTTCCTGCGTCAGGAATGCCTGTTGCCGGATCATCTTAATCTCATTTGACAAGCCCATATCTCATCTCCTTCGCAAAAATATAGCTTTATTATAGCGATTATATGGCGTTTTTCAATCCGGATGCAAAAGCGCGGCTGAGTTAGTAAAAGTGCGCTGAGCTTTAATCTGAGACACCGGTTTACAAGGATCGAGCAGCTTGTTGGGAACAGGGAATCTCCTTCACAAATCACAGTTGACAAATGCCGGCTTCTGTAAGGGTATATCTCAGGGATCAATACTTCCACAATAGAAACGATGATTGTATAGAGAGTATGCTATACTGTGCAAAACAGATAGTAAAGCATTCAACTCTACATGAGTTGCGGCAATGAGATGAGTATTATGGAGGAATCATGGCTGACTACATCACAACCTATACCGGCATACACTTTTATCCGACGGATCCCGATCCGGAAGCAATAAACATCGAGGATATCGCACACGCCCTGTCCCTGCTCTGCCGCGGCAACGGGCATGTATCCACGTTCTGGTCGGTGGCCCAGCACTGCATCATTTGCGCCAGGGAAGCAGCTGCCAGGGAGTGGCCGGACAGGCTGGTTTTGGCCTGTCTCCTGCATGATGCCAGCGAGTGTTATCTATCGGATGTTCCACGTCCCTTTAAAGCCGAACTTGTCGGGTACCGGGAGCACGAGGACCGTCTGCTGGATATGATTTATACCCGCTATCTGGGGACGCCCCTGTCTCCTGAGGAACAGCGTATGGCCCGCGAGATTGATGACGGCGCGCTGTACTATGATCTTCGTGACCTGCTTCACAACGAGCAGAGCGAGCAGGATCCGCAGTTCCATGTGATTCCCTCCTATGATTTCCGCTCATTTCAGGAGGTTGAAAAAGAATACCTGGAATTGTTCCGGTATTACTACAACCGTTATAAAAATGCGCTCGGCGGCGACAGCCATGCGAAGATTCCGGGCGGCGGTACACTTCAGGATTTGGCGGAGCTCCCGACCTGCCCGCCCCAGCGCCCCGGACCCGACTATGATCTGCTGGCGGACCAGGTCCGGGCTTTCGCGGAGACGGAGCCGTCGTTGATGCCCCTGCTCTCCAATGCCGCCGCTTTGCTCAAGGATGCCATGGCGGATGTCAACTGGGCCGGGTTTTACCTGCGCCGGGAGCCGGCCGATCCATCTTCGGCAGATGCATTTAATAATCCATCATCAGAGGCAACTGTCATGGCAAATGAGGCCGGCGCATCATCGGCCCGGACTGTGCCTTCCCCCGACCTCCTCCTCGGCCCCTTCCAGGGCAAGCCGGCCTGCATCCGGATCCCATGGGGCAGGGGCGTCTGCGGAACTGCCGCGGACCGGGACAGGACGCAGCTGGTCTCGGATGTCCACGCCTTCCCCGGACACATCGCCTGCGACAGCGCCTCCAATGCGGAGATCGTCGTCCCGATCCACCGCAGTGACGGCAGCGTGACGGCTGTTTTGGACATTGACAGTCCCCTGAAGGGCCGGTTTGACCCGGAGGATCAGACAGGACTGGAGCAGTTCGTGCGGGTGCTGGAGCAATACGGGGAGTGGGATTGATTCCGTGGCGCTTAATGAGGCCTTTTCACAAATAACGCAAAATGTACCTCAGGTTTTCGGGTGAACCTGTAACTGCTTTTGTCCACATTGCCCAAAAACATGATTTAAAGCTGTTCTTTTTTGTCTGTTTTTTGTATAATGATTTGTAGACAGCGGCTGCAGAGTGAAAAAAGTTCGATAACGTGTTTTTCATTCCGGAGTTTGTGCCGCGAGGCGGCCTACAGCTCATGTGATTCTTTATCGGTTTCGCCTTCCGAAAAAACGCTTCTGGCACGTGCGAAGCATGTGTTGCTGCGCCCCGCGAACGGCATGTCCGGAAAAGGCGATCACAGCCGCCACAAACGTGATTGACAGCTTCTAATAATATGTTTTTCCAGAAGGAGGCAGCTTATGTTACGTATCGGTATGCTCACCAGCGGCGGCGACTGCCAGGCACTGAACGCGGCTATGCGCGGTGTCTACAAATCCGTCACGCAGAATGCCGGCGAGCCGGTAGAATTCTACGGCTTCGAGGACGGCTACAAGGGCCTGATCTACAGCCATTTCCGGATCCTGGACGGCAGGGACTTCAAGGGAATCCTGACCAGGGGCGGCACGATGCTGGGAACCAGCCGCTGCCCGTTCAAGACCATCCGCGATCCCGATGAGAACGGCCTGGACAAGGTCGAGGCCATGAAGCAGACCTACCATAAGCTGCAGCTGGACTGCCTGGTCATGGGCGGCGGCAACGGCTCCACCAAGACGGCCAACCTTCTGAGCGAAGAGGGTCTGAATGTCGTCACCCTTCCCAAGACCATCGACAATGACCTGTACGGGACCGATATGACCTTCGGTTTCCACAGCGCGCTGGACATCGCCACCAAGTGCATCGACGATATCCACACCACAGCTTCCTCGCACGGCCGCGTCTTCATCGTTGAGATCATGGGCCACAAGGTCGGCTGGCTTCCTCTGTACGCCGGTATCGCCGGCGGCGCGGACATCATCCTCCTGCCCGAGATCCCCTATGACATCGACAAGGTCGTCAAGGCCATCGAGGCCAGAGACAAGGGCGGCAGCCGCTTCACCGTCATCGCCGTGGCGGAGGGCGCGATCTCCAAGGAGGACGCCAAACTCTCCAAAAAAGAATACAAGAAAAAAATGGCCAACTACGAGTATCCGTCTGTCTCCTATGAGATCGCGGACCGCATCCAGAAGGCCACCGGCCGCGAAGTCCGCGTGACCGTTCCCGGCCACACACAGCGCGGCGGCGCGCCCGATGCCTATGACCGCGTCTTCTCCACCCAGGTCGGCGCAGCGGCTGGCAAGCTGATCCTCAAAAAACAGTATGGCTACATGGTCTCCATCATTAACGGCGAGATCACCAAGGTGCCGCTCAAAGAGGTCGCCGGCAAGCTCAAGACCGTGGATCCCAACGCGCAGATCATCAAGCATGCCAAGCTGATCGGCATTTCCTTCGGCGACTGACCGGATTCCTGCAGGAGCTGCCTGGCCGGACAGACGCGTCCCTCGGGAGCCGGTGACCGGCAGGAGCGCAGCAACCGACACCAATGACCGGCTTCTGCGCAGTTGACGAAAGACCAAAAAACGCTACAATACTAATACGGGCAGGGTGTGCCGCTGCTGCGGTGCACCCTGTGTTTTTCTTTTTAAAAAAACATTTAGACGAGATTCGTTATGACAGAATATGTGTTTCCGGCCAGGCGGAAGGTCCTGCGACCGTCTCTCCGGCTTTACCGGTGAGACGATTCAATCGGGATGGAGCACATATGATGCATAGTGGGGAGTCATTTATGCCGGATCAGGAATACCTGGCGCTCTACCGCAAATACCGGCCGCACAATTTTGACGATGTGCGGGGGCGGGACGCGATCGTGCGCACACTGAAAAATCAGATCATCTCCGGGAGGATCGGCCACAGTTACCTGTTCTGCGGGACGCGCGGAACGGGTAAGACGACCATCGCCCGGATCTTTGCGCGCGCTGTCAACTGTGAGAACCAGCAGGACGGCAATCCCTGCGGGGAGTGCCCGACCTGCCGCGCCATCGAGGCGGAGGCCAACCTCAACGTGACGGAGCTCGACGCGGCGTCCAACAACAGTGTCGACGACATCCGGGCAATCGTCGATCAGGTGGAATATTCCCCGACCCAGGGGCGGTTCCGCGTCTTCATCATCGACGAGGTCCACATGCTCTCCAACGCGGCCTTCAACGCCCTGCTCAAGACACTGGAGGAGCCGCCGTCCTACGTGATCTTTATTCTGGCGACGACCGAGCCCAACAAGCTTCCCATCACCATCCTGTCCAGATGCCAGAGATACGACTTCGGCCGCCTGGGAACGGAGGTGATCGAGGGCCGGCTGCGCGAGGTGGCGCAGATGGAGTCGCTGGAGGTCGAGGACCGGGCCTTCGGCTATCTGGCCAGCGCGGCGGACGGTTCCATGCGCGACGGCCTCAGCCTTCTGGACCAGTGCAACGCCTTCAACTACGGGGGCGGAGCCCTCACCTACGAGCGCACGCTGGAGATCCTGGGGGCGGTGGACACCCGCGTCTTCGGAGACCTCTACCGTCATATCCATAACGGCAGGACGGCCGAGGCACTGGGAATTCTGGATGAGATCCTCCTGCAGGGCCGCGAGCTCATGCAGTTTGTGACCGACTTCACCTGGTACCTGCGCAACCTCATGCTGCTCAAGGCATCCGAGGAGACGGCAAAGAGCCTGGACATATCGGCTGACAACATCCGCCGTATGATCGAGGAGGCCCGCATGTCGGACATGGAGGAGATCATGCGCTATATCCAGGTCTTCTCCGCCCTTCCGGACCTGATCCGTTACTCGCCCAACCGCCGGATCCTGACGGAGATGACCATCATCCGGGCCTGCCACACGGCCATGGACGAGGGCGCGCAGGACGGCGGGTCGGCCATGCCGCTTGAAAATGTCAAAAACCGCATCCGCGACATCGAGATGCAGCTCTACAATGCGGAGCAGACCATCGATGCCCTGACCAGGGGCGGGACGGCAGCGGGCGGCTTTGGCGGAACAGGCGCGGCTGCCGGTTATGCCAATGGAAATGGATATGGAAACAGGGCCGGCGGCGCCAGCCCCGCCGCCGGAGGCACTTTACCCGGCACTGCCGGCCCCGGCGGGATGCCCGGTGCGGCAGCGGGAACTTCTGCAGGAGCCTCTCCGGCCGTGGCGCAGGAACTGCCGCCCGCTCTGCCGGACGAGATCCGCGAGATCGTCGCCAACTGGTCCAAATATGCCTCGGAGGCGCCCCGCGGAACCAAGCGCATCGCGCTCACCAATGCCCGCCTGAGCCTGGGCGACCAGGGCCAGCTCCTCATTGTTTTTGACAAAGAGTACGGAAATCCCTACCTGTACCAGCGCAAGGACGACGATGAGGTCTCCCGCAGCCGCGTCGACAGCGACCGCCGGGAATTGCAGAATTACCTGCAGCGGCAGGTCGGCAGGGCGGTTGAAATCGAATACCGGGTACTTGACAGAGGCGGACGGATAACAGACAATTATGTCGATTTGCTTTCGCTCGTTGAACCGGGCGCGATCCAGATGCCCATCGAGACAGAGGACCTGTGACCGGACAGACCGGACAGACTGGACAGACCTGACAGATCGGACAGACCTGGCCGGAAAAGACCGGGACAATGGCATTAAAAATCACTATTTCAAATCATGCCGCTCGTCAGGGCGGCAGCACATGCTTTGCATGTGTATGAGGAGAATTTCGCATTTCAAAGCCCTGCGTATATGGATTTTGAAAGGGGCGATTTCTCCGAAGGATCACAGGAGCTTTGGGCAGCCTTGCGGCACAAGGCTCTGAGAACAAAGAATACTGGATCGACAGTTTTTTTGTTCTTATATCAGGCAATATTCGTAGAAATCGGAGGAAAAGACTATGGCCAGAAGAGGCGGATTCGGCGGCGGCATGGGTATGCCCGGCAACATGAACAACCTGATGAAGCAGGCGCAGCGCATGCAGCGCCAGATGGAAGAGAATAAAAAGGCACTCGATGAGAAGGAATTCAAAGCCACGGCGGGCGGCGGTGCCGTAGAAATCGTCATGACCGGCGCGCACGAGATGAAGTCCATCACCATCGATCCCGATGCGGCGGATCCAGATGATGTCGAGACCCTGCAGGATATGATCCTGGTTGCTGTCAACGATGTCCTCGCGCAGATCACCGAGGAGAGCGGCAAGCTGATGGGCGGCATGGGCTTCTGATCTTCTTTGCGATCAATGAATGGAAGCGGCCTGAAAGAGGGCTGGCGTATTCTCGTGACTTTACAAGCGTCATGTGAGACTGCGCGCAATATAGAAAGGGACTCCGGATCCCGCCCGGAGACGGCGGTGTCGGAGTTTAAGTGAACAAGTGGATCTGTATTCGGGATATATCAACAAACTCATCGAGGAGCTGGCGGCCCTGCCGGGGATCGGCAATAAGTCTGCCCAGCGGCTGGCCTTTCATATCATCGGAATGTCGCCGGCCCGCGTCAACCATCTCGCGGACACGATCAAAAATGCCAAGGAACATGTGATGTTCTGCAAGGTCTGCCAGAACCTGACCGACGAGGAAATCTGTCCTGTTTGCAAGAATCCCAACCGGGACAGGACCACCGTCATGGTCGTGGAGAATCCCCGTGACCTTGCCGCGTATGAGCGGACGGGCCGCTACCAGGGCCTCTACCATGTCCTGCACGGCGCCATCTCGCCCATGCTCGGAGTCGGCCCCTCGGACATTCGCCTGAAAGAACTCATGGAGCGTCTGCGCAATGATGAGATCAAAGAGCTCATCATCGCGACCAACTCCAGCCTGGAGGGGGAGACGACCGCCATGTACATCAGCAAGCTGGTCAAGCCGGCCGGGATCCGCGTCACCCGGATCGCGAGCGGCGTACCCGTGGGCGGAGACCTTGAGAATATCGATGAGATGACCCTCCTGCGCGCCCTGGAAGGCAGGACAGAATTGTAAAGAATTTGAAGCCGGGAGCTCCCGGTATGGGAATTATGGAAGAAAAAAGGATCCGGCCTGACACTCCCGAGGCGGAGAAAAAAGGCAATTCCGAATTGAATATGGAAGAAGCTCCTGCTGCCCCCGGGGATCTGCCTGCGGAGCAGCTCTTTGACATGGAGCCGGATCCTGACGGCGCCGACACAGAAGACGGAGAAGGCCCTGTTTTTTCAGAGGATGATCATTCTGAAGAGGATTTTTTTGAGGAGGATTTTTCGGAAGATGATTATTCCGGGGAGGATTTTCCCGAGGACTTTGGGGAATCTGACTACGAAGATTCCGGGGAAGACGAGTACCCGGACGGTGAGGAAGAGTTTGAAGAAGACGATGATCTGACGGATGATGACCATACAGATTATGGGGATTCGACCGATGAGAATGTGCCCCCGTCAACTGCATCGTCAGCATCTTCTTCGCCGCCTTCGTCCCTGAAGCCGTCGAAGAAGGCGCAGACGGCCGGAAAAACCGCGGGGCCTGCTGCACCGGAAAAGAGTCTGGAGAACACGCTTGCCCGTGTCCAGTCGGCACCTGCATCCGGAAAAAAGAATAAAAAAACCGTCAGCTATAAGGAGAAGATCCTCCGCCATAAACGGCAGAGGATACAGCGCGAAGTCCTCCTGGTCATGATGATCATGTATGTCCTGTCCATAGGGGTCCTCCTGTGGATGTTCCTCGGGTACAGGCATGCGGAGCTCCATCGCATTGCGTCAATATCCGCGGAGGACGGGGTCGCCTACGCAAACCTCAACGGAAATGTTGTTCAGTACGGGGGCAGCGGCGCCGTCTGCATCAATTCAAAGGGGGAGACGCTCTGGACCGTCTCGTATGAGATGCAGCAGCCCATTGTGAGCGTGAGCGGAAACGTGATCGCCATCGCCAACCGGAACGGCTACTATGTCTATGTCATGGATCCGGACGGACTCATGGGGACCATTCACACCATGCTGCCGATCCAGAACATTGCCGCTGCGGAGAATGGAGAGGTCGCGGTCGTTATGAGCGACAGCCGGACGACCTGGGTCCGCCTCTACACGGCGAAGGGAAAGGAAATCGCCTACCTTGTCCGGACCATGGCGGAAAATGGATATCCGATCGCGGCGGCCATCTCCCCGGACGGAGAGACGCTGTGCCTTTCGAGCGTTCAGATGTCCAGCACATCGGTCAAGTCCAATGTGTCCTTTTACAATTTCGGGAGGGCGGGCAGCAAAGTGCCGGACCATCTGGTTGATTATTCTGATTTCATCGATGAAACGGTGCCCTATGTCCGCTATATCGATGATTCGACCTGCGTGGGTGTATCCGACAAGCGGCTGATCCTGTTCAAGAGCACCTTCTTCCACCGGTCCGGCAGCACCAACATTATGTTTTCCGAAAACCTGCAGGGCGTGTTTTCCAGTGACAATTTCACCGGCCTTCTTTTTACAAATACGACCGGAAAGAGTCAGTACCGCCTGGACATCTATAACAGAAACGGAAAGCGTGTCGGGGATATCCATTTCTCCATGCAGTTTACGCACCTGTCGATTGCGGGTGATAAAGTCTACATCAATAACGAGCACGAGTGCCAGATCTACAGCCTGAACGGACAGTGCCTGTATAACGGCAGCCTCGGCAGCTCGATCCGCGCCCTGATTCCGGGCGCGACGCTCAATGACCTGCTGGTCGTCACAGCCGGAGAGATTGACAGCGTCCGGCTGCGATGAACGCAGTTCGGCTGCGTCTGTCCCCTGCAGTATGTGTGACAGAGGACATGACGATACTGTGCGCCGACAGCCGGCGCGTGCATATGTATCGTGTGAATATGTTGAGAAAACAGCCGTATGCGGGCCCGGCATTTGCTGTGCAGCATGCGGCCGTTTTGCAATAGACATTCCATGATAAGAATATCAGTCTGCGGGATCATCATTCCGGCCTCCATGATACCGCTTACATTGTTTGAAACATAACTGCATAGCATGAAACGGGAACGCATTGTGTGAAACAGAGCTGCATAGTATGAAACATAACTGCATTATATGAGACGGAAACACATTGTGTGAGACATAACTGCATTGCATGAAGCAGGGGAGAAAAACGTGAACCTTTATTTCTGGCTGATCCTGTTCGCATCCATTCTGATCCTTGCAGGTGGATGCATACGGGGATACCGCAGGGGATTTGTAAAAGAAACAGAGAGTCTGGTCTCATGGATCTGCGCGGCGGCCACGCTAGTGCTGATCAGCGGCCTGACCAGAGGGAGCCTGACGGAAAACATCAGCACCAGGGCCCTCGCCATAGCGCTGCTCATCGTCCTGGGCGTGGTCTATTCACTGTGCAGGATCGTCTTCGCGTCTCTGCATATTTTCGCCGGATTGCCGGTGATCAGGGTCCTGGACGGGATCCTCGGAATCTTCGCGGGTCTGACCAAGTCCTTCCTCCTACTATATGTTGTGGAACACATCGCGAAAATCTGGCTTAATTTGTGACCTCAGAAAATCCTTCTATTCGCAGAAAAAAAGTTTAAAAAAAATCAAAATTTTCCTTGCTTTTCCGTTGGACGCGTGCTAATATAATATTCGCCGCTGAGAACGGCGGCAAAAAAACAGCGCAAAACCGATTGAAATCGAATAAATTTCAAAAAAGTTTAAAAAAGCTGTTGACAAGCCAATCAAATAAGAGTATGATATCAAAGTTGTCGCACGAAAGAGCAGACAACAGAGAATCACCTCGAGAGAGGCTGATGCGTACCTGCCCTGCAGGATCAAGCGCAGACATTTCCAACCTTATATGAGAACAAGACAGAAATGCAACCCTGAATATATTCCTTATATTTAGAAGCTTTCGAAAGAGAGCAGCGGTCTTACATCTTAAAGGACCGTGCCACAAAATTGTGGCGAATGAGGAAATTCAGAGAACATGAATTGTCGAGAATCATTTGAGCAATCAAGTAATTCAAAACGACCCAATTCAGTAAAAGGATAAAAATGGAAAGCCAAGTCCATTTTGACCTGGAGAATTTCTTTCATATTAAGATCTTAGACGTTTCTGAGGAAACGTTACATTTTAACATGAGAGTTTGATCCTGGCTCAGGATGAACGCTGGCGGCGTGCCTAACACATGCAAGTCGAACGGGACTATTCAGAAGATCTTTTCGGAGTGATTCTTTATAGTTTAGTGGCGGACGGGTGAGTAACGCGTGGATAACCTGCCTTTCACAGGGGGATAGCAGCTGGAAACGGCTGGTAA
>CACZIO010000047.1 GCA_902781215.1 uncultured Lachnospiraceae bacterium | reverse complement strand
AATGAGAGATTACGCAGTGAATATCAAAGAAATGTTGCCAATCTGTTGCCAGCACTTAACGGAATTTGTTTGGAACCCGCATAAATACTGACTTCTTTTCGGGCGTTTTCTTATTCGTACTCGACTATGTTGTTATAGAACTTTAGCATATATAGTAAAGTATCATATAGAACTTAGCAGCTTTTTATCTTGACTTCATCCTTTCTCCTCGCTCTACAGATTTTTAGTATCAAAATAGTATCAAAGGCTAGCCTAAGTCTCACCTCTGTTTCAATTTGTGAATTAATATTTCTAATTCTCTATACATTGCTCTACTATTAATAACTATTCCAAGATTCAGATAATCATTTTTTTCTCTAACCATAGTTGCTGTAATAATTCCAACAAATAACAATCTATTGCCAATTGTAATTCCGTCTGTAGTCGGATATGATCCTTGATTGAAAATAAAAACCGGGCTCCCACTTGAACCAGGGAATACCCCCGCATCTATTAAAAAAGTCTCTTCTCCTCGAAAAGAATTCCATATAGGTGTTGCTGTGATACCTTTCCGAACAATCGACAACTTATTCTTCTCATCATATATACTACTAGGATACCCTATGAAGGTTATATTTTCTATAGCAGCTAAATTTTCTTCTTGTTCAATAGAAGGAATCATGTTTTGATCTACACTTCTAAAAAAAATCTCCACACCCGCGCTCTGAAAATTCATAAGTGTTGATGCCAACGGAATAGCAATGACATCTAATTCTCCCAGTTTATTTTCACTAATAATGGACCTATCAAACTGAACGCGAACAGTCTTATTTGTTGGTTTCCCATGCTCTCCTATATGCAATTCGACAAATCCGGCAAGTGCATCTTCTAGTACGTGATAACTAGTAATAAGAAGGGGAATGGATTTGTTTTCACCCTCGTCTACAGAAAAAATGAAACCTGTCCCTGCAGATACCGTGTTATCTTTTCTTTGGGCAAAAATAGGCACAGTTGTGTACAACAATTGTGTGCTAATGTCTTTAATATTCATTCTTTCTTCTCACTCCCCTCAACATATTTTTCTAAATAATTCTCGATTTTTTCGGCAAGTTGCCTTGCATCATCAACCTCTTGCCTTCTACAAAAGAAGTATACAACTCCACACGCAAGTCCTAAACATGGACAAATGTTGTATAATGTAATGCTCAGGGGACTTAACTCGTATTTCACTTTCGAGATTAGAGCACTTATACACGCTCCGATTAATAGCGAAGAAATACTAAGAAACAATTCCGCAAATGAAAACTTATTTTGTTTAGCTTTATTGCATAAGCCTGATATTCTCTGCATATCCGAAGCACTGATTACAGATAATTCCTCTGCTTCAGGAACATGTACATTGAAAGTTCGACTGTATTGTAACTCCGTACTTTTATTGCTGATAACATTTACACTAGGCATTTCTTTCGTTTCGGACGTTACAGCATCCAAAATTTTATCTAAATCATTCTCCACGAATCTTTGTCCTCTTATCTTGGCCCCAAAAACTTATCACCGTTCAGATGAATCATGTGATCCGGCATCTCTGCAAGCCACACCTCAGTTTCCCATGCAAGCTTCTCTGCAAATTTCTTGTAAGTCTGGAAATCAAGAAAAGCAGTCACAAATATCTTTCCGGCACGGACATTCTGTGTCATCTCTGTAATTTCTATTATTCGCTTTGGATCCATCGGTCCTACTGAAGTCACGGATTCAACAAAGTAAATCCAGTTCTTATCCTCCCGATATAGAACCACATCGGGCATCTTGTCATGTAACGTAATTTCAAAACCAAGTTGTGCCAGTTTCTCGACATTCTTTACAAGATCCTTTTCAATCGTATCTCCCACATAAAGGCATTCAGATCCTGGCGCAAATCGAGGTGCAAATTCTTCTATAATCGCCTTTTGTAGGGCGTTGTGCTTTCCAGGAGAAAACTGGAAATCTTTCCCGTTTATCTTTACGGGCATCATTGTCATTTTCTTCTTAGACGCATATTTGTCTACCAAGCGAGTATGGTATGACAAAAAACGCTGAAGCCGCTCTGTTTCTCGATCAGTGCCTAAAGAACGGAGCATCCCAAGAGTCTCTTCCGTAATTCGATAACGGTAATTTGGGCTATTAGTAGCTTTTCCATTATCCTCTATCAGTGCAGCATTCCGAAAATGATGCATGGCCTGCTTTCGAAAAGCTTCTCTGGTATTTTCAGCATAAGACATACCATAGTTTTCGTTAGCGAAAACAATGATATCATGAATGCCGATCCACTCATTGGTGGCTTTTTTCCAGTCTGATTCAGCCATAATACCAGCCATCGCGAGTAAGCTCAGGCAACAAATATCGGATTGCTGCGCCTTTGGCATTCCAACGTCAGCAAGAAACTGACGAGCCTCATCCATTTTACCCATACGCCACCTCCTTTAATATCCTATCGCAGTTATCGGTGGAAAGATCATTAGAATCTATCACTTTTTCTCCGATTCTGGCAATGGTAGCTGCCGGAGGCACCGGTATGCTATTTATTTCGGTACTGTTTACCTGCGTGCTTCCGTTCAGTATTCTGTAGTACATGTCAAATAATGTTGAATTCAGAAGGGCGTATACCCCATAGGTGGTAGATAAGTCCATCTCACTCCCATCTGTTTTATCAACAAAATTGATTTTGTTCTGAGTTCCAATATATTCGTATTCTTTAAAGTCTTCTGGAAGGTAAACGCCACACTGTAACCGACGTCGTTCTTCTTTAGCAGTAAATCGTTTGCAGAAAACATAATTCTTATTACGCTGAATCAGGCCTGGCTTTTCATCTATAATCCAGTCGAATTCCTTTCCCGAAGGCTGGTGGTTAACTCTTCCATCACGAATATGTTGACTATAAAAGAGAGGAAGAATATGATCCCCGGGTTCTTTTCGGAGCTCATCCCATTGCCGGAAATCAACAACGATCCCAGTCTTCATACGTATTCCCTCATCAGGGAGTGTTTTCTGATAGGTATTAATTCTTTGAATTACCTCAATGTCCTCTTTACTGGTTGGGAGATAAACATATAAATCTCTTCCCGAAACGACAGAAGAGTAAGGTACATTCAATTCGGAGATCTCGTTGAAATCACTGTTGCTTTGGCTGGATGTAATCATTACTTCATCAGGAACAATCTGCGTCTTCCTCACTTTAACAATCATTGTTTCCTGAAGCACTTCCTCTGAACTAAAGACTTTATCTCTGCTTACAAACAGGTGTATCTGCGATAGTTTACCCTCTCCCAAGAAGTATTGCCTGAATGCCTTAAAGTATGCCCCTGATGTCCAACTTCTGGGAATGATATACACCATCTCCGCATTGTCTTTTAAATTAAATAAAGACATCGATGCGAACAGAAAGTACAGGTTTGGTGCTCCATGCACTACCTTCGGCATTGCAAGCGCTGCTGGATTATCACGCATGACTCTCAGATATGGAGGATTACCTATGATAAGGTCATATTTTGTCTGCTGTTCACTAGCGAAAAAGGTTTCGTTAAAATCATTCTGTTGAGATAAAATATAATCCTGTTCCCTTATCTCATAACTGAACCGATTTCCAGCTTTTGATAATATGTACGCCATATTATTCTTGAGAACCGGCAAGACATCCTCATCTGTTTCATAGCAGGTCAGATGAATCGAATGTTTTTCATCTGCCTCAAGCAAATGCTCCACTATAGCAGCTGAAAGAATACCTGTTCCTGTTCCTGGATCCAGTATATTGATTTCTAAAGGTAACTCCTCCAGTTGAAACATAGTAGCCATAAACTCAGCCGTCTCTTTAGAAGTAAAAAATTGACCTTTTTTCTTCCGTTTACTCTTAGGCATTTGCTCTAAAAACTTATTGGTTTCATTGATTATATATTCCAGCATTTGACTTTTTTCCTATGTAATTCATATTCTGTATCATAGTATCTGTATTCGCAAAAGATAGTATAGCATGTCAAGAAACCCACATCAAACAAAACCAATTGGTCTGGTCCTCATAACTTCCTTCTTCTCCCGCCTCCTTCCCATTATGAGATTGCTTTCTTTACAGCGACCACTCTGCCCTGCCCCTATGCCTCTTCCTCTGGCTTCTCTCCCACTCCTCGCGCTTGCTCTGTTCGCCAGCGATCCTGTTCACCTGGTCCTCCCCGACAGCATGCTCCACCAGTTCCAGCTTATGAGACCGCTCAATTAACAGGTTATTCCTTTCCTCCAGATTACTGACTCGGTTCAAAAGACGGTCCGCTTTCTGATCACTCATTTTAAGACTCTTCTGCAGGCGTTCGTTCGCCTCCAGGGCGTGGATCAGCTGCAAGGTGAGATTCTTGATTACGTTCTTGAGTTTATTTACAAGAGGAAGTGCTTTCTTCTCACGGTATGTTCCGGCTCCCATCAAGAAATCCGGCTCCGGAAGCTGCCACTTCTTAGCATCAT
The DNA here is from genome assembly GCA_902781215.1 of uncultured Lachnospiraceae bacterium. Lineage (GTDB taxonomy): Bacteria > Bacillota > Clostridia > Lachnospirales > Lachnospiraceae > CAG-791. The sequence goes on along the minus strand of CACZIO010000047.1, from coordinate 20,085 downwards.
CGTATTCACGAACATTTCTTTCGAATGCCTGGATGTACCCTTTTAAGCTGTTGGCTTTCTTCTGGTTTTTTTCGACGATTGCTTCTGCTTCTTCCGCCTCCTTCTTTGCCGTTGCCACGGCCTGAAGGGCATCTTCTTTTTCCTCCCTGGCATCAGCCGTTTCCCTGCGCAGTGCAGTCAGTTCATGATTTGCCTGTGAAAGCTCCATATGCAGTTGAGCAGAGGCCTTCAGCTGTTCTTCCATTGAGGTTTTGATATTTTCTTTTTGTCTTTCAAGCAGTTCAACTTCTTTTGTCCGTTCCTTCTTCTTGTAATCCAGTACAGACAGGTGTTCTTCATGGGTGCCCTTCTTCTCCCATTCGACGTCATGCGCCAGCATAATCTCTGCCAGGCGCTCCTTCTCTGCATTCGCCCACTGATCCCACTCCGTATCGCTGCGGGTGCCGCCCTTAAAACCAAGGGCTTCCAGGGCCTTTTTCAGAGAGACTCTGGTATCAAGTCCCCTTTTGCTGCCTGTCGTGTAAGGGACAAAGTCAATGTGCAGGTGCGGTGTCGCCTCATCCATATGCAGGTGGGCGGAAAAGACACGAAGCGTCGGATTCCTTTCCTGAAATCCCCTCATGTACTCATCCAGCAACCTGGCGGCAAAGGCCCCGTCCTCAGTTGCGGCAGCGCAGGTATCTCTGTTGCCGATCTGGATGACGAGTTCATGAAAAGGCTTCTCCTGCTTTCCGGAGCAGATCTTCTCGTAATAATTATCAATCTTCCTATCTGACCGCTTTTGCTTCGCATTGTATCTGACAAGGGCATCATCAAATAATTCATGATAGACATCTTTGATATTTTCATTACAGTATTCTATATTGAGGTGGCTCCTGGATGGGTCTACATTCTCCGCGTAGAAGCCCCGGCTGTTGTGCTTCAGCGATCCCTTTCCCACCATCACGCTGATCGTGTTCTTCTGCATTCGGTTCTCTCTTTCTCCCGATACGGCTTCATGGGCACTCGTCTTCAGGGCATTTTCCTCAAGAAAGTGTTGCCCCCGAGTAGCCCACGCAAATATCCCTCCAAGGATGAATCCGTCTTTCCAGCCCCGCAGGGGGTTTTGTTACTTTTGTCAAAAGTAAAAAGTAACGCAAAAGCACTTTCGACAGCAGAGCCATCAAAAGTGCTTTGCGCTCTCCGAGGGTATGCCTCGCTTCGCTTCGGCAGTTGACCGCTTCCGCTTTTTTCAGGGGCAAAAGGGGCAATTTCGATGCGCATATCCGTCCTTTTTTGTTTTCTCTGCCAGGCAGATGCGCCTGAATCGGGAAGCAGCGTTGCTCTCCGCGCCGGGTCTTCGCAGGCTACATCGGTTTCAAAAAGCTTCCGTATGCTCTGCGATTTTGCCCCTTTTGCCCCCTCCATTCTTCCTTTTTGTAAAGCATTGCCTGTCCCATATCACAGCAGCGATGCCCTCTCATACCGCCTCAAACGGAATCAGTTCTCCTTTCCGTACCGGTTCGAATCCTTCCAGTTTTATCTGCCGGCTGATCTGTTCTGTTTCCCCTGTCTCCACCTCATCCTGCAAGGAAACATTCTTGTATTTGATCACCCCCTGATATTTACTTGTGAAATACCCCTTTCTCTGCATGTCAGCAAAGAAGTTGGTCTTTTTCACTGCGGTCCTGTCATTGTCTCTGCAGTAGTCCTCGTAGAGCTGATACATACGGCTCCTGTCGATCCGGCTCCCTTCCTTCCTGCAGATCATTTCATTCAGGAAGGCAAACACACTGTCCGCGGCGATCCTGGCCTTCCTGACACTTGCGATACTGTTCGCGCTTTCTTCTATCCGGCCATTCTCACAAAGCTCTTCCAGTCCCCGGATGGATTTGTATACCGCATATTCTCTCTCGCCTCGGATCTTATCCTTCAGGTGAATATCCTTCTCTGCCGCCGGGATTACATGATCCATCTCCAGGATGAGCAGTCGTCGGTAAAAGGCATCCGATTTGTCCTCTACGTTCTTGGGGACACTGTTGCAGGAAAACAGCAGCGTTGCATGACTGTAAAACAGGGAGGGATCCTTGCCTTTCTTTTCAAAAAGGAGGGCATCCTCTCCGACCACCTTCTTTACCACGTCTGTCTTGTCTATGATACCGACCGGGATATCTCCACATGCATTTAAGAGTTTCCCGAATAAATTTGTGGCATAAAAGCGCTTATTGAGATCCTGGAGAGACACGCTGCAACAGTTCTTAATGCCGACAAGGTCCTGGATCAGGTCGATCAGGACAGACTTGCCTGTTCCTCCATTGCCCGTCAGGATCAGCATCTTTTGCTGGCTGGTATCTGTACACATGCAATATCCTGCATACTGCCAGAACATTTTCTGATCCTCCCGGTCGGGAAGGGATTCTGCCAGATAGGACCGGATCACCTTCCCGGCATTTCTATCTGCCACAGCTTCTTCTCTTTTTGCCGGATCAAAGTCAAAGGCGATCTGATTAAAGCACAGATAACCGGGGTCGTGGGGAATCATTGTCTTTGCAGCCGGATCGTAAAACCCGTTCCGGAAGTTGACCCAGTGTCCCGGCAGGTTGTACACTTCGTAAAAATGCCGCTGTACTTCCGGCATGCTGATCAGAAGCTCGTAGATCCGGTTAATCGCGCCGCTGCGCATGAACTTCCTGTATAAGCAGTCTCTGATCTTCTCTTTCAGAAGATTTCCTTTTTTGTCCTGAAGATATACGCCATCGACATACACATAAGGCACTTCTTCGAGAACAATAAACGGAACCTCCTTCAGCAGATGCTCCACAATGGCAATATCCAATGGACTCGTTGCCTCTCCGTCCTTATTGACCTGATGGAAACAATTCTTGTCTGCCTCTTCATTAGGAGGCTTCTCGTAGGAATCAATAAAACTGCGGAGCTTATCCTGGATTTCCTTGCGGTAGCCGAGCTTTTGATAACACTCCTGATTTTTGAAGAGCATCCAGCCTTCACGGAAGATCAGATGCAGCTCCCTGAAGCATTCGGCCAGCCTCTCATTTGTTTTCTTTATCTGGCAGGCAGGGACATACATATAATCCATCATGCATGTCCCTTTTAATTCCAGTCCTGCCAGATATGAACAGAAGCTGTCCAGGGTAAACAGATTAGGGTTTTCTTCTTCCATGGCCACAGTCTGAAATCCTGCATCTGCTATACTGAGTGCAAGGTCACTGTTATCTACAATGAAAATATATTTCTGATTGACTGTTTCCGGTTCAGCCCTCATATACTGTTCGAACAGTCTTCTGAACATGTCATAATCCCTCCTCCCTTCGTAACATTATTACGATGGGTAAATCGGGAATCGGAAAAAATCCATTGAAGCCAAAAAGTCATTCTGATATGATAAATGTGTGTGTTTATATCACAATGATTGACTGCCTGCCGGATGCGCCAACACCCGGAGCCCAGGCGGTCATTTTCTTTTTCATCAATAGACTTCCTCTTCATTTTTCCCTTTCACCTCATTCAATGTATCTGCCACAAGCCAGATCGTCTCCATCAGATCCGAATCAATCTTCTCCCCATCAGAAATCCTGCAGAGCTGTTCCAGGATTTCTTTCATCTGCTTCCTGAGTGCCTTATATACCCTCGGATTTGCCTGTACCTCGATTCTCCACCCCAGCAGCTGATGAATGATATAATCCTGCTTGGTAAGTCCCGACAGGCTGACTTTTGTGTCCAGGATACGGTTTTCTTCTTCGGACATCCGGAAGGCGACTGTCTTGTTCCTCCATCTGCCCCGTTCATCCCTTGCCTTCTGTGACATCGCCATCTTCCTCCTTTCTTTGTTCCTCCAAGAGCTTTACCATCTCCGCCTGCTTGGACGGAAACAGATGCGAATACCGATATGTGATATCAATGCTCTCATGGCCGACCCTGTCCGCAATAGCCTGTGCCGAGACACCCATATTGATCAGCAGGCTGACATGGCTGTGCCGCAGGTCATGGATCCGGATCCTTTTAACGCCTGCCGCTTTCGACCCCCGGTCCATTTCATGATGCAGATAATACTTTGTGACTTCGAAAATCCTGCCGTCCGGCTTGATGCCATAGAGACTGCCAATGTAGTCACGCATCTCATCCACCAGAAATGCCGGCATGCCAACTACCCGTACACTCTTGGGCGTCTTGGGATCCGTGATCACATCCGTTCCGTTCAGACGCTGATAGGACTTGGTGATGGAAACCACACCCTTCTCAAAATCGAAGTCATCAGGCGTCAATGCAAGCAGCTCTCCCTCACGGATGCCGCACCAATAGAGCATTTCAAAAGCATAGTAGGAAACAGGCTTGTCCATCATTTCATCCGCAAACTTCTGATACTCTTCTTTGGTCCAGAAGTCCATTTCCTTCTGCTGGTCAGGTCCGAATCCACCTGCCTTCTTTGCCGGGTTTTCCCTGAGATTATAATAGCGAACCGCATGATTAAAAATTGCACTGAGCTGACTGTGAACCTTATTCAGATAGGTACGGGAGTAGGGCATGCCCTTTTCATCCCTGTGATTCAGCAGTTCGTTCTGCCATGCGATAACATCCCTGGCCTCAATATCTGCAATCGGTTTCTCTCCGAACCAAGGGAGGATCTTTGTGCGGATCACATTTTCTTTCGTGATCCAGGTGTTCTCCTTGAGCCTGTCCTTCCTGTCGGCGCAGTACTGCTCGATGAACACAGAGAACTTCATGTTCAGATCTGTTGCCTTCTGCATGAGGAACTGACGCTCCCAGGCCAGCGCCTCCTTCTTTGTTGCAAAGTTCCGCTTCATCTTCTTCCTGCGGACACCGTTCCAGTCTTCATAATAGAACGAACAATACCATGTTCCTTTTTTCATATCCTTATATGCGGGCATCTTAGTCCTCCTTTCTATCTGCAAGTCCGTAGACCTGCTCCTGGTAATACTTCCTGCTGACACGGCCGGCCACTGTCGTGAATCCCTTCTTTTTCAGCTCCTCATTCCAATTGTGGATCATCTTGTATGCAAGCTGCTTCGAAATTCCGAGCTCCTGTGCCAGCTCTCCTGCTCTGATAAATACACTTCCTGCCATTCTTTTTCCTCCTTTTCTGTACTGCAGAATCAGTTCTCTCGTCATCAGAATGATTTGCTTCTGAATCTGATGTCTACCAGTATACTTTACTATATATGTTAATGTCAATAGTTAAATTTACTTATTACAGTAATTTTATATATATTTCTTTACGTATTATGATGAAGTTTCTATTGCTTCTCATGGTTTTCTATGATATATTGAATCTGCTTCGCAATTGACTTCACTGCACAAGGATCTAAATGTATTTGAACATTCCTCTGCCTGACAGGCAGTGATGGGTGTTCAAATAGCAGACAAAGGGAGGAGGAAAACATGGCCGCCGGCAAACGTATTCGCTTTTTCAGGAATCTCCGAGGGTTGAAGCAGAAGGAACTGGGGACTGCAGTCGGATTCAGCTCCACTACCGCAGAGGCGCGTATCGCACAGTACGAAACCGAGCTCCGCCTGCCCAGGAAGGATCTGCTTACCAAAATCGCATCCATACTCGGTGTACGGACAGAAGCGATCAACGTTCCGGACATCGACACTACGATTGGTTTCATGCATACACTCTTTGCAATCGAGGACATGTATGGCATCAAAATAGGTGAGATCGATGGAGAGGTATGTCTCCGCCTCGACCGGACAGACGGTTCTGCTTTTGCAAGAAATCTAGATCTATTTCTCCCCTGGCTCAAACAGATGAAAAAAATGGAGAAAGGAGAGATCACTAAGGAAGAATACGACAGATGGCGCTACACATATCCGGAAGAGGAAATCATTAAGCCGACCCTGAAGTCCTCCGGCTATGCAGACAGTTCTTCCTCAGATGAATAGTGCCGGCCCGGCTGTCGCTGCCTGGGACAGCCTCTATCCCCCTGCATTTTGGGTGCTCCGTATGTGTATTGTACTGAGCCAATTACGGAATCCTGCTGCAGGCAATGCCTGCGTCCGGGATCTCCCACAACACAAAAAGCCCTCCGAACAACATAGTCGTTGCTCAGAGGGCTTTTTTATGTCTTCTGTTATTAACGAATAATCAGTCTCCAGGGCCGGGTGCGCTGAAATGGAAAACCTTCTTTGACAGGCAGCTTTCTGATCCGGTTCGTTCGGTATCATTCATCCAACCTGTCGGGAATAGTATCAAAACAGTATCAGAGCATCTCCCCTGTGCCCTAGAGCCCAGTGTTTATGCGGGTCTCCGGGATTTTGCAAATTATTCGTACTCAACCGTTGCCGGGGGCTTGGGGGTGAAGTCGTAGAGGACGCGGTTGATGCCGGGAACCTCGGCGATGATGCGCTGGACGAGGTGGTCGATCAGGGCATCGGGCAGGTGCTCGACGGTGACCTCCATGACGTCGGTGGTGTTGATGGCGCGGATGATGCAGGGCCAGTCAAAGGTGCGCTTGCCGTCCTTGACGCCGGTGGACTTGAAGTCCGGAACGACGGTGAAGTACTGCCATACCTTGCCCTCGAGACCGTTCTTGGCAAACTCCTCGCGGAGGATGGCGTCGGACTCGCGGACTGCAGCGAGGCGGTCGCGGGTGATGGCGCCGGGGCAGCGGACGCCCAAGCCGGGGCCGGGGAAGGGCTGGCGGTCAACCATGCCAGAGGGAAGGCCGAGGGCTCTGCCGACTTCGCGGACTTCGTCCTTGAAGAGGGTGAGGACGGGCTCGACCAGCTCAAACTGCAGGTCCTCGGGAAGGCCGCCTGCGTTGTGGTGGGCCTTGATGCCGGCCTCGCTCTCGAGGATGTCGGGCCAGATGGTACCCTGGGCAAGGAACTCGATGCCGTCAAGCTTTCTGGCTTCCTCTGCGAAGACTTCGATGAACTCACCGCCGATGATGTGGCGCTTCTCCTCGGGATCGGAGACACCTGCCAGCTTGTCCAGGAAGCGGTCGGTGGCGTCGACGTAGATGAGGTTGGCGTTCATCTGGTTGCGGAAAACCTCGATGACCTGCTCGGGCTCGCCCTTGCGGAGGAGTCCGTGGTTGACGTGGACACAGACCAGGTTCTGGCCGATGGCCTTGATCAGAAGGGCCGCGACGACGGAGGAATCCACGCCGCCGGAGAGGGCCAGGAGAACCTTCTTGTCTCCTACCTGTTCTTTGATCTCTTTGATCTGCTCGTCGATAAAGGCCTGCGCGAGGGCGGGCGTGTTGATGCGTTCCATGTTTTCCGGGCGTCTGCGTGTCTGCATACGTGTTGTCTCCTTTCCGGTGCGTGGTAATAAATGGTAATGCTATCAAAAAAATATAAATGTGATTATGATCTATGATGAACCCCTGTATTTTTCCAGGGGGACATTTTTACACGGAAGGCGTCCTGGCTTCCAGATTCAAAAGTACATTCCGGTAACCCCGGCCGCGGAGCAGGTCTGTGACATAATGTTTGTTCTCAAAGAGCTGCTGCATCTGGGCGGAGGTGACTTCAATCACTGCGTCGTCGCCGCGGTGGCGGATGCGGAAATCGTCAAAGCCCATGACCTGGAGAGCTGCCTCAGCCTGCTCTGTCCTGTACAGGGCGCGGGCTGTGAGGCGTTCGCCTGCAGGGGTGCGGGTCGCGAGGCAGGCGTAGGCGGGCTTGTCCCAGGTAAAGAGCCCCGCTTCTCTGGAGCGCCGGCGGATCTCCGCCTTGGTCAGGCCGCAGATGCGCAGGGGCGACAGGACCGAGAGCTCGCGCAGGGCCCGCATGCCGGGCCGGTCACCCGCGTCGTCACTGGCATTTGTCCCGTCCAGCAGGACGGTATAACCGTCCTCCAGGGCCTTCGCCGCGATCGCGCCGAAAATCTGTTTTTTGCAGTGGTAGCAGCGGTCGGGAGGGTTGGCGGCGACTTCCTCGCAGGACAGGATGTCCGGCTCGAGGATGGTCGGTGTGACCCCCAGGGAGGCCGCGAGGCGAAGGGCGTCCTCCCGCTCAAAGGCGGGCTGGAAGACGGTGCTGACATAGTAGACGCCGACCTGAGCGCCGCAGCGGATCGCTTCGTACAGGAGATAGGAGGAATCCACGCCCCCGGAGAAGCCGATAGCCACTTTATTATGTTCCGAGAAAAAATCTTCAAGCGTCATGGGGAGAGTCCTCCGGGTCTGCCGGCTATTATTTGCACGTAAAAAGGTGCTGCTGTGCGGTCAGAATGATGATCGGGTTTAACTCACTTCCTGATTCCTTTTTTGTCCAGCCAGCCGGACGCGTAGGAACAGGTGGCGCGGACCTGTCCGCCCTGTTCATGGATCTGGTCGACCGCCATCTGCACGAGTTTTCCCGCCATCCCCTGGCCGCGGAGCTCATCGCCGACGTAGGTGTGGTCGATGGTGTAGATGCCGGGCTCTGTCTCCGGGAAGGTGATCTCCGCCAGGATCTTGCCGTCATCATTTTTGCATTTGATACTGTGGGGGAGTCTGGTGTATTCCATTTTTTCCTCCTTTTCATGATGGCTGACGGGAAGGCCTTCTCAGCCAATCCCTGCAGCTGAACTCTGAGGATAAACCACAGGCATGCATCTTCCCGGTTCTTTTTGTCCCGGGAGAGCCGTTCCTTGTGGTTCCCGGGCGGTTCTTCTTACAGAAGGTCCTCGTTGTAGACCGCGCGGCTGCCGCCGACAAATTTCGGGCGCCGGCGGGCACAGATGATGGAGGCCTCGCCGATCTTGCGGGTGCTCACGCGGAGCGGGACTACGACGGGGCGGATGTGCATGCCGATCAGGGTGCCGCCGATATCAATGCCGGCGTGGGCGCTCTGCTGCAGGGTCTCGACCGCAACGGGGTCGGTAAATTCCCGGTAGGCCGTCGTGGCGAAGGAGCCGCCCGCCTTGGGCTGGGGGATGACGTTGACTTCCTCCAGGCGGTACTTTTCACAGGCTTCGCGTTCTACGATCAGGGCGCGGCCCAGGTGTTCGCAGCACTGGGCTGCCAGCCAGATTCCGCGCTCCTGCAGGGCCTGGTGGATTCCCGCGAAGAGAGCCCCCGCGGCGTCCAGGCTGGAGTGGGTTCCAATCTTCTCTCCCAGAACCTCGCTGGTCGAGCATCCGACGACGAAGAGGTCGCCCGCGCGGAGTTTTGCCGCCTCGCAGACCTCGGACGCCGCCTGATATGCCTCCCGGCGTATCTGTTCCAGTGTATCCTCCTCTACCTTGATCAGTTCCATCCCTGTTGTCCTCCTTGTATGTCAAACGCCGCAGGCGTCTAAGCCGCTGCAGCGGCTTTATGTCAAAAGCGATCGCAATCTCGCCCTCTAGAGCATCTTTCAACGCTGTCGAGCGGTTTTTCACTTCATTTATTCCGCAGGATCCGTTTCTGTCCGGCTGGTTTATGTCAGACAGGTCCCGACACACGATCTCTGCCCGGCAGGTTTCCCTTATTCCTGCATGATCCTGTGGAAGGAGTCCATGAGCCCGCCGCGGAAGCACAGGAGCATGGAGCCCGCCACACCGAGCAGGGCCTGGGCGATCTCGTAGGGGAGCTTGATCATAGCGTACTCATACGTGCTGTAGACATAGATCTTGCCCAGGGTGTACAGGGTGACCATGATCACAGCACCTGTCAGCAGGCTGATCATGGCTGCCGTCCTGCGGTGGCCCGGGAACAGGCGGCGGAAAAGCATCGAGATCGCGACTGCCTGCAGGCCGTGCGCCGCCAGGGACACAAACATGGGAAGGGGATAGAAAATAAAGTCTCCCATGAAGGCGCCGAGTCCGCCCACGATAAAGGCTCCGACCGGATCCAGCAGCAGGGACGCCGTGCAGATCACGACATCATTCAGGTACAGATGGCCGCCCGGAACAGGAATTCCGAAGGCACAGAGGACGATATTCATTCCCATCAGAACAGCTGACGTTGTGATCCATTTCACCTTATCCATTTCACGCAGTGTCATATATCCCGTTCTCCGTACATTGATTCTGGTCATTGTTACACACCTCCACAAAAATACCAAAAATGTGCCAGTAATGTCAGTTAAAGAAGGGAATCCTCCCTTAACTGATGTAGCCACTAGTATAGCACAAACTGGCCTTGCTGTAAGTGCCAATTTGATAGTTTTTAACCAGTCCAGTTTTGGGGCGGGCCGGTTTCCCCGGACTGCTGATCATCATGAAATCCGTTTTTACCCGTACCTGTCCTTCCCATCCGCCGGTTTTGCCGCAAAAAAGAGCACCCTTCATGGGTGCTCCGAAAATAGTGATATCATCGCTCATATCAGTCAGGGCAGCGGCTTCATCAGCCTGTCATGCCCTGCGTCATGCGGAAGCGCCGGACAGGTTCCATGAGGGCGGCCAGCATGATGGTATTGACGGGGATCAGCACCAATTCCTTGAGTATTCGGGCCGTGAGGACCGGGATGAAGCCGTTTCCGTAGAGCATGGAGAGCCAGATGCTGGTGAGGAGCAGGCCGCAGACCAGGGTGTAAATGACCTGGGCAGTGAAGATCCTGAGCAGGGTCGGGCGGCGGCGGTAGAGAACGCAGCCGAAGATCACGCCAGAGAGCATGGATGTGATCGTGAAGCCGGGAAAGAAGGGGCCGGTCGGTTTGATCAGATAGCCGCCCACGTCCGCGACAATGCCCACCAGGCCGCCGACAACGGGCCCGAAGAGCCAGCCTGCTGCCGCGACGGGCAGGACCATGAAGCGGATCTCGATGATCTGGGTCAGAGGGATCTTAAAGAAGCCGAGCACGATGGCAATGGCGGACAACAGTCCGGCGCTGGTCAGGACCCGGATGTCCCGCAGGGGGGCGAAGATATTTCGGGAATCTTCTGAGGATCCGCTGCGATGATCCGCAGGATGACCGTGGCTTTCTGCCGGAACCCTGTCATGGTCCGCAGGATGACTGTGGCTTTCTGCCGGAACCCTGTCATAGTCCGCAGGATGACTGTGGTTGTCTGCCGGATTGTTTTTGAACATAAAAAACACCTCCTCTGCAGTTTTCTCCATTACTACATCGGAGGCGTTTTTACGCTCAGGACGTAGCAGCGGGATGCGGCGGCGGAACCGCAAGGAAATAAATCCCTTCCTTTTCGTCCCGGTGACAACTCCCTGTCCACCGGGCACTTGACGCTCCGCAGCCTACTCTGCACGATATGATTCAGTTGTAAGGCATCTGCCCGTCGTCTCTTACGTTATTATTATACGGTGGATCCTGTGAAAAAAGAACCACACATATATGTTATTTTTATTAATTATTATACGTCGCTTCTGCTGCTCTCTCTCTGGATGACGTCGTGGGCGCCGCCCTCGACGATGCTGGTCGCGGAGACGAGGGTGAGCTTGGCCTTGTCCTGGAACTCGGGGATGCTGAGCGCACCGCAGTTGCACATGGTGGACTTGACCTTGAGGATGGTCTTGGCGACGTTTTCTTTCAGGGGACCCGCGTAGGGGACATAGGAGTCGACACCCTCTTCGAAGGTGAGCTTCTTGTCGCCGCCCAGGTCATAGCGCTGCCAGTTGCGGGCGCGGTTGGAGCCCTCGCCCCAGTACTCCTTGACGTAGGAGCCGCCGACGAGGAGCTTCTCGGTCGGGCTCTCGTCAAAGCGGGCGAAGTAGCGGCCCAGCATGACGAAGTCCGCGCCCATGGCCAGGGCCAGGGCAATGTGGTGGTCGTAGACGATACCGCCGTCGGAGCAGACGGGGATGTAGACGCCGGTCTCCTCGAAATATTCGTCGCGGGCCTTGCAGACCTCGATCAGGGCGGTCGCCTGACCGCGGCCGATGCCCTTGGTCTCGCGGGTGATGCAGATGGAGCCGCCGCCGATACCGACCTTGATGAAGTCGGCGCCGCAGTCCGCCAGGAAGCGGAAGCCCTCGCGGTCGACGACGTTGCCGGCGCCCACCTTGACCGTGTCGCCGTAGTTCTCGCGGATCCAGGCCAGGGTCAGCTTCTGCCACTCGGAAAAGCCCTCGGAGGAGTCGATGCAGAGGACGTCCGCGCCGGCTTCGATCAAGGCGGGGACGCGCTCGGCGTAGTCTCTGGTGTTGATACCGGCACCGACGACAAAGCGCTTCTGGGCGTCGAGCATTTCACCCGGGTTCTCCTTGTGGGCGTCGTAGTCCTTGCGGAAGACGAAGGAGACCAGGCGGCCGTCCTCGCTGACGATGGGCAGCTGGTTGATCTTTTTGTCCCAGATGATGTCGTTGGCCTCGCTCAGGGTGATGCCCTCGGGCGCGCTGACGATCTTGTCGACAGGAGTCATGAACTCGGAGACCTTGGTGTCAGGATCCAGACGGCTGACGCGGTAGTCGCGGCTGGTGACGATGCCGACCAGCCTGCCGTTCTCGGTGCCGTCGTCCGTGACGGCGACGGTGGAGTGGCCGCTCTTCTCTTTCAGGGCCAGGATGTCGCGCAGGGTCGCGTCGGGGCAGATGTTGGAGTCGCTGGGGACAAATCCTGCCTTGTAGCCCTTGGCGCGGGCGACCATGGCCGCTTCGCTCTCGACAGACTGGGAACCGTAGATGAAGGAGACGCCGCCGCTCTGGGCCAGGGCGACCGCCAGGCGGTCACCGGAGACGGACTGCATGATCGCGGAGACCATGGGAATGGTCAGCTCGATCGCGGGCTTCTCTCCTTTTTTATACTTGACAAGGGGTGTTTTCAGGGAAACGTTTGCCGGCATGCACTCACAGGATGAATATCCCGGAATCAGAAGGTACTCGTTAAAGGTGTGCGAAGGTTCGTTGATGTAGATGGCCATGGATATCCTCCCTATTCTGTGCCGTTTTCTTCCTTAATAATGGACTCACATAAGGTTTTTACATTAATATAACATTTAGAGATTTCAGGTAGTATACTATCCGGTTTCCCAAAATGCAATACCTGATTTTCAATAAATGCGCAGCGGTCAGAACCGTCCCTCCCGGTACTTCCCTGCCGGAACTTTTTGACAGCTCCCGCGTGAACTATTCCCGCTTTGTGAACTTTCTGCCAAAGTTTTCCGGAAAACTCATTTCAGTGCTTTTATTTTTGTGCATTTCCCATTATAATAGAACAGGCTCTGAACCGTGAGACAGTTTTTTTGTCATTATCCTGCTGTGATCCGGTTCCGGGCAGAGAATTATCAGAACTCATTTTATGAAGGAGGAATTCAAAATGTTGGTTTCTGCAAAAGAAATGGTCCAGGCTGCATATGCCGGTCATTATGCGATCGGTGCTTTCAACCTCAACAACCTTGAGTGGACCAAGGCTGTCCTGCAGGCTGCACAGGAGTCTCAGGCTCCCGTCATCGTCCAGGTTTCCGAGGGCGCAGGCAAGTATATGGCCGGCTTCAAGAATGTCGCTGACATGGTCAGGAACGTCATCGAGTATCAGAACATCACTGTCCCGGTAGCTCTGCACCTGGATCACGGCACATACGACGGCTGCAAGGCATGCATCGACGCAGGATTCTCCAGCATCATGTTTGACGGTTCCGCGCTTCCTTTCGAGGAGAACGTTGCCAAGACCAAAGAGCTCGTCGCGATCTGCAACGAGAAGGGCATGTCCATCGAGGCCGAGGTCGGCGCGATCGGCGGCGAGGAAGACGGCGTTGTCGGTATGGGCGAGTGCGCTGATCCCGATGAGTGCAAGAAGATCGCTGACCTGGGCATCACCATGCTTGCAGCAGGCATCGGCAACATCCACGGCGTGTATCCGGAAGGATGGCCGGGACTTCGTTTCGACGTTCTTGACGCGATCAAGGACAAAGTCGGCACCATGCCTCTGGTTCTGCACGGCGGTTCCGGTATCCCGGATGCTATGGTGCAGGATGCCATCAAGCGCGGCGTCTCCAAGATCAACGTCAACACTGAGTGCCAGATCGCCTTCGCGAAGGCAACCAGAGCCTACATCGAGGCAGGCAAGGACCAGGCCAACAAGGGCTTCGATCCCCGCAAGCTCCTCGCTCCCGGAACCCAGGGTGTCGTCGACATGGTCAAGTATAAGATCGAAGTCTTCGGTTCCAAGGGCAAAGCCTGATCGTAAGCCGGTAAAAAACCGATCAAAAAGCAGGTGTGAGCCGTCACACTGCTCACGTATGCAGTAAACAGGAAAGCGCAGCGCTGTCCGCGACACGGGCAGCCGCTGCGTTTTTTATATATCAGAAAAACAGAGGTGTTTTCCCCATCATCCGGAAAACATCCTCTGCTTTTGTTCCGCGAAGATCCGAGAAAATCCGCGGACCATATGGTGCCTGCCCCCAGGTCTCCCCGGTTCTGTCAATACTGCGGGGCCGGCATTTTCTTCGCACAGGTCGGGAACCTGTGATCAGAAACATGGGTCAGATGCCGACTTCCACGCCGAAGTGCTCGAAGATCATGCGCTCCGCCTCGGGATTCCAGAGTCCCTTGTGGGCCTTGCAGCACTCGTCCAGCTCCTTGAAGAAGGGGTCGGTCTCGCCGAGTTTGCCGAAGTCCTCGATGGCGGTCAGGGGCATTTCGAACTGGGTGTAGGCCAGCTTTTTGCCGCCCTTGATATTGGGCAGGTTGCAGGTTGCCTCGGCGATGCAGTCGATGCCGCCGACGTGGGTGACCATAATGGCGGGATCAATGATACCCTTGGCTGCCAGCTCATTGGCCTCGATGAGGTCCTCATTGGTGCCGCCGGTCGTGCCCATGATGTGGGTGGAATTGTAGTGGCAGTCGTAGAGGTTGATGGAGGCGGTGAAGTTGTGGTCGCTGGGGCCGGAGAAGAAGCTCATGCAGCCGTCGAAGGCCATGACCTGGTTGCCCAGCTCCGCGACAGCGGGGATGGGGACATAGATCAGGACGTCGTCATAGCCGTGGCCTTCTGTCAGGTCGATCAGGCCCTGCTTCGGATCCTCCATCTTTGCAGTGTTGGCATAGATGAGCTCGATGCCGTGCTCCGCCGCGTACTCGGGGGAGATGACTTCCCTGGCGCGGGCGATCTTCGCGTCGTCGACATCGGTCACGACGATGCGCTTCGGATGGTACTCGCAGACGATGCCGTAGGCGACAGCGCCGAGGCCCATGGGGCCGCAGCCGCCCATGATGATCAGGTTGCCGCCGCGCTTGAGGCCCATCTCGTGGACATAGTTCTTGCGGTTGGTGTGGTACTGGGCGTGGAAGGCGCCGATGGAGCAGCTCAGGGGCTCTCCGAGGGATGCCTTGTAGAAGCTGTCGCCCTCAAAGGGCATCAGAGCGCCGACTTCCATGGCCTCGTGGGGGAAGATGCAATAGGTGCAATCGCCGCCGAAATACTCATAGGAGTAGCCGGGAGAGTCCATGCTGCCCTTGTAGTTGAGGGCGGGCTGCTGGGCAAAGCGCATGCCGGGCTTGAACTGGTCTTTCCACTTCTCGCCGACCTTGACGATGATGCCGGCGAACTCATGGCCGGTCAGAACGGGGTTGGTCTCGATATTCTGGGGGCAGCGCTTGTGGTTCTTGCCCTGCTTTGCGAGCTTATAGGTGGACATGCAGAGGCTGTCGCTGTAGATCTTGGCCAGGATCTCGTCGTCCTTGATCTCCGGCAGCTCGAACTCCTCCAGCCGCAGATCCATCTCACCGTACATTCTTACGCCTTTTACCTTCATCTTCTTCTCTCCTTTTTTTCTTCGGGATCTTCTGTGATCCGGAATCTGTTTCCATCCCTGCAGGAGACGATCCTTCCTCCTGCAGGGATATCATATCATGTGCAGGCGCTAATATCACGCGATTATGCCTTGAAGAGCTCGTAAATCTCATCCACGCTCATGTGAAGGATCTTCTCTACAGCTTCCTCGGACTCGCAGGTCATGGCGATCTTGCCCAGGGTCTCGACGTGGTCGTCACCGGCGGAGGCCACTGCGATGACCAGCTTGACGATCTCGTCATCGCCCCAGTCGATGCCTTCGGGATAGGTCATGATGGCGAGGCCGGAGTTTTTGATCTCACCGATGACGCTCTCGATGCCGTGGGGGATGGCCAGGTTGTTGCCGATGGCGGTGTTGAAGACGTCTTCCTTTGCCACCATGCCGTCGACGTATTTCTCAGTGACATAGCCGCTGTCGACCAGCATCTGACCGATGGTGCGGATGGCGGTCTCCTTGTCCACGGGAGCGTTGTTGAGGACGATGTTCTTTTTGAGCAGGACACCGCCGTGGAAGTCGCTGCTGTCGGCATCCGCAGCGTTGCGGTTGGAGCGGGCGTCGATGATCTCGGCGACGATCTGGTCATACTGCGGGGCGTTCATGAAGTTGCTGATGGTCACGATCCTGGCGGAAGGCGCGGACTTTCTGGCGCGCTCGACCAGATCCTGGTGGCAGACAACGAATTTGATGCCTGCGGGGACTTCAGAGACAGAGAAGTGTTTGACCTTGATGTTGGTCAGACCGGCTGCCTCGAGCTTCTTCTGCAGGACGGCCGCGCCCATGGCGGAGGAGCCCATGCCTGCGTCACATGCGAATACGATGGTGTCAAGTGTTCTGAGGTCGACCTCGCCGCCGTCAGCTGTTGCCGCATAGGCGCCGCCTGCGGAGGCCTGGCCCTTGGAAGCGGCCTTCATGTCGGACATCTGGTTCTGTGCGTCCTCCAGGCTTGCATTGCTGTTGGACATCTTGACGATGGGAGCTGCGATCACGAAGGAGACTGCCGTCGCGATCAGGAAGCTGAGGATGACCATGATCTGTCCGCCTCTGGGTGCTACGGCCAGCATGGCCAGGATGGAACCGGGGGAAGCGGGGCTGACAAGGCCGACGTTGAAGAGGGTGTTGAAGAACATGGCTGCCACGCTGCCGCCGATGGTGGCGAGCAGGAGCAGGGGGTTCATCAGGACATAGGGGAAGTAGATCTCGTGGATACCGCCGAGCACGTGGACGATCAGGGCGCCGGGTGCGGAATCTCTGGTGATCTTATCCTTGGCGAACATCCAGTAGGCGATCAGGACACCTGCGCCTGCGCCGGGGTTGGTCTCGATCATGTAGAAGATGGACCTGCCCATGGTCTCTGCCTGCTGGGCGCCGAGGGGTGTGAAGATGCCGTGGTTGATGGCGTTGTTGAGGAAGAGGACCTTGGCGGGCTCGACAAAGATGGAGACCAGGGGAAGAAGGCCCATGTTGACCAGGATGTCAACGCCGCCCTGCAGGAAGATCAGGACTGCCGCCATGACGGGGCCGATCAGGTAGAAGCCGATGATGGCCAGGATCATGCCCAGGATGCCGATGGAGAAGTTGTTGACCAGCATCTCGAAGCCGGCAGGGATCTTGCCCTCGACCGCCTGGTCAAACTTCTTGATCACGAGGCCGCCGAGAGGGCCGACCATCATGGCGCCCATCAGCATGGGATAGTCGGGAGCGCCGCAGACGACGCCGACGCAGGCGATCGCGCCCATGACGGCTCCGCGCTGGCCGCCGACCATCCGGCCGCCGGTGTAGGCGATCAGAACCGGAAGTACATAGGAAAGCATAGGGCTGACCATGGTCGCCAGCTGTTCGTTGGGAAACCAGCCCGCCGCGATGAAGAGGGCTGTGATCAGGCCCCAGGCGATGAATGCGCCGATATTCGGCATGACCATTCCACTGAGAAAGCGTCCGAAGGATTGAACTTTTTCTTTCATCATAACCTCCTTGTGTTAGTCTTTGTGACAGTTCTTGTGAAAGCGCTCCGCGCTGCAGGACTATTTGTGAGTCTGTCCTGCTTTTGTGTTTCTGTACTGTTTCGTTTCTTTAGAATCAGGTCTGTTTCCAAATGCTCTGCATTTGTTCTTTCAAGTACTGGTGCCGGGTCCGGCTCCGGAGTCATGTGCGGCTGCGCATATCCGCATATGCCTGTCCGGCTGTCTGTTCGGTTCTGCGCCGTTCCCTTTGATGTGTCCATTATAAGGCTGCAAAAATGCCAAAGGCAACGAATACAAAATGGACTTTGTCACCTTGAAAAGTGACAAACGCTTTGGCGGTTCAGGACATCTCATTTGGTTCCCTGACATTGTCAAAAACATCCAATTATATTCGGACGGAGCATCCATTTTCTCCATTTATATAAGGTGTATCTGTATCCCGCAGGATTTCAGAATGTCAAATACGCCCTGTTTATATCATTTTGGCCGAAGCCATTGATGTGGATATGTGCCAGAAATCAGCCCGCAAAAGTGACACGCTTTGACCGGGCCGGGACAGGCAGGAGCAGACAGGGGTATGCAGCGCCGGGTGTCTTCCGTTGACCGGCGGACCTGATCCTTCTCCACCGTATGCCCGGTCTGGTCTGCGGGGAGACCTGACTGTTTCGATAAGTCTGATCTGATCAGTTCTGTTGATATGTGATTTCTTACATGTTTTTTCCGACAGGTTTTTCCGCTGCGTTTTACCCGGGAATATTTTTCCGACTGATTTTTCTGCCATGCTTAATTCGGGAATGTTTCCGGCAGGTTTTTCTGCCGCGTTTCCGCCGCGTTTTACCCGGGAATATTTTTCTGGCAGGTTTTATCTGATATAATGATAGGGAAAATGTTAACTATCAGACTCTTTCTCAGAAAGGAGCAGCGTCATGTTAAAGGATTTTGTCAGGGCGGAAAGACCTGATGACGCGCAGCTGGCCCAGGAGGTAAAGCAGGCGCGTGAGAAGCTCGGTGTCTACCAGACGCAGATCAAGGAGGCGAAGCTGCCTGTCATGGTGATCTTCGAGGGCTGGGGCGCCGCCGGAAAGGGAAGCGTGATCGGTCGTGTCATCCGCAGCATCGATCCGAGATTTTTCGCCGTCAAGACGATGGCGACACCGACCGATGAGGAAATGCGTTATCCCTTCCTGCACCGCTATATGAAGGAAATTCCCGAGGCGGGCAAGTTCGCCTTTTTTGACGCCTTCTGGATGGAGGAAGTCATCACCCAGAAGATGACCGGTGAGATCGACGACGCGACCTATGCCCGGCGCGTCCGCAGCATCAACACGACAGAGCGGTCACTGACCGACAACGGCTACCTGGTCATGAAGTTTTTCTTCCAGATCAGCAAGAAGGAACAGAAGAAGCGCCTGCGCGCCCTGCAGGAGGACAAGAACACCCGCTGGCGCGTGAATCAGAACGACCTGCACGAGAACCGGCATTACGATGAATATCTGGAGGTCTACGACAAGTACCTGGAGGACACCAACCGGTCGGCGGCTCCCTGGTACATCATCGACGCCAAGGACAAGAAGTGGGCGGAGCTGCAGGTGCTGCGTTTCCTGAATCAGGGAATCGACACTGCGCTCAAGAACCACGCGCTCGCCGCGCCCATCCTGCAGAACACCTTCCCGCTCAACCGGACGCCGCTTCTGGCGGACATCCCGCTTAAGGACAAGACGCTCACGGACGAGGAGTACAAGAAAGAGCTGGACAAGCTGCAGAAAAAGCTCCGCGACCTGCACAATGAGCTCTACCGCAAAAAGATCCCGGTCATCATCGCCTACGAGGGCTGGGATGCAGCCGGCAAGGGCGGCAATATCAAGCGCATCACTGCCGCGCTGGATCCCCGCGGCTTCCAGGTCCTGCCCATCGCGAGCCCGGAGCCGCATGAGAAGGCCAGACACTTCCTGTGGCGCTTCTGGACCCGCCTCCCCAAGGACGGCCACATCGCCATCTTTGACCGCACCTGGTACGGCCGCGTCATGGTCGAGCGCCTGGAGGGCTTCTGCTCTGAGAACGACTGGCAGCGCGCCTACAACGAGATGAACGAATTTGAGAAGGAGCTCGCCGACTGGGGCGCCGTCGTCATCAAGTTCTGGGTCCAGATTGACAATGAGACCCAGCTCCAGCGCTTCACCGACCGCCAGAACACGCCGGAGAAGCAGTGGAAGATCACCGATGAGGACTGGCGCAACCGCGAGAAGTGGGACCAGTACGAGGAGGCGGTCAACGAGATGCTCCAGAAGACCAACACGACCTTTGCGCCCTGGTATATCCTGGAGTCCAACGACAAGAAGTATGCCCGCATCAAGGCGCTGCGCATCGTCGTGGAGTCGCTGAAGAAGGCGTGTAAGGAGAGGTAAATGTGGGTTTGTCGAGGAGGGACGGACTTGCGGCTGCACCTCTCTGCTCGTTCAGGAGTTCGTCGTCAAGATGTACTAAGGCTTGCTTATGCTCAGAGCAGGC